>NZ_JBYITD010000019.1:0-235715 GCF_057708945.1 Nonomuraea sp. bgisy101 | reverse complement strand
GGGCTGCGAGGTCGTGGTCAGTCTTCGGGCTGTGACTGTTCAGTTCGTCTGGCGGGTGAGCGTCAGGATCGGCGGACGTCGTGCCCAGCGCCTCGGCCCTCTCCGGACAGCCGATATCTCTGGTTCTTCTGGACCGATGCCCTCTGGCCGCGACCAGCCTGAGGGCATCGGCCCAGTTGCGCGGGTGGGCGGTGTGTCAGGTGGTGATGGTGGCGACGGGTTCGAGGCCGTAGGTTCGGGCGTAGCCGTTCTCGGTGCCGACGAGGAGGTCGACGACCTCGAAGTAACGGTCCCAGAACGGGGTTTCGCGCAGTGCGTCGATGAGGAGCTGGTAGGCGTGGTGGTCTTCGGCTTCCCACACCCAGACGTCGGTGACGCGCGCGGAGTAGAACTCCGTGTCGTAGAAGCATGACCGGACGCCGGTGGTCTTGGCCTCGATGGCCGGCAGGACCTGGGTGGTGAAGGCGTCCACGCGTTCCTGGACGGTCAGGGCGAGCCACTCGGGTGTGGTCTTGACCAGCATGAACGCCGTGACCGGTGGTTCGGTCTTTTCAGCGGGCATCAGGGTGCCTCCAAAGTGGCAGGTGGCCTTGGTTCGCCGGGCTCCATGTGTTCCGGCGCTGGGTGCTGGACTTCAGGAGAGGACGGCAGGCTTGAGGGTCTGGGCGCACCACTGCTCGAAGCTGGTAGGGGAGGTGGTGTCCGGGGTGCGGGCGATGCCGGCGTCGAGGCCCTCGTCCTTGGCCCGCTTCATGTCGACCATGCCCTGGACGAATGCCTCGTTGAGGCCGTGGCCGACGAGGGTGGTGTACAGCTCGTCGAGCGGCTGGCGTTCGTAGCGGACGGGGCGGCCGAGCTGTTCGGTCATGATGCGGGCCAGGTCGTTGGGGGACAGGTCCTGCGGCCCGAGGACCGGGACGCTGTCGGTGCCGGTCCACGAGCGGTCCAGCAGCAGGCCGGCGGCGACGGCCGCGATGTCGGCGACGGCGACGAAGGGGGCCTTGCGGTCGGCGTCGACGGAGTCGGTGAAGACGCCCTTCTCGCGGATCGAGTCGGACTCCTCCAGGAGGTTCTCGAAGAAGGACGGGTTGGCCAGGGCCCGGTAGGCGACGCCGGTGTCGGCGATGAGGTCGTCCATGGCGAGGGAGGCGGTGACGAGGCCGGCCCGGTCGGCGAGCGGGGTGCCGCGGCCGAGCGCGGAGACGCCGACGACATGGCCGACACCGTGGGCGGCGAGCGCCTTGACGGCGGGGCGGGTGAAACCGCTGTAGGCGTCATGCGGGGTCAGGGAGGCGTCCGGGGGGACGAGCCAGAAGACGGCGTCCGCGCCCTCGAAGGCCCGGTCGAGCACCTCGGCTTCTGCGTGCGAGCCGGCGACCACCTCGACGCGTCCGCGTGCCGCGTCCGGAAGCCGGGCGGGATCGCGCACGATCACGCGCAGTTCCTCGCCCGCGGCGGGGGCGTACTCCAGGAGCCGGGAGAGCAGGTGACGGCCGATGTTCCCGGTGGGAGCAGTAATGACGATCATGAAAAACCTCGTAGGTCGTGCTGGTTCGGTACGCCCCTCATCCTGCTGAGGATCTCCGTGCTGCCACAATGGGAACTTCAGCACGGAATCATTGACTGAAATGGAATAATGCTGGTGAGCAGCCCGGATCCGGTCATCGACGCCAACCTCGCCATCGCGCTGGATGCTCTGCTGGCCGAGCACAGCGTGACCCGCGCCGCCGCACGTCTGCAGACCTCGCCCGCCGCCATGAGCCGCACCCTCGCCCGTCTGCGCCGCATCCTCCAGGACCCCCTCCTGGTCCGGGCCGGACAGACCATGGTTCCCACCCCACGCGCCCAGGCCCTGCGCGAGGAAGCCGCCACAGTGGTACGCAGCCTCGGAGCGCTGCTCAGCCCCGGCGCGAGCGTCGACCCCGCCAGCCTCCGCAGCACCTTCACCCTCCAAGCCGCCGACCTGGTCGGCGCGGCACTGGCCCCCGGACTGCTGCGACTGGCCCAGCGGGAGGCGCCGGGGGTCTCGTTCCGGATCCGGGCCGAAGAACTGGAGGCCGGACCCGCCCTGCGCGACGGCCGGATCGACCTGGAGATCGGATCCATCGACCACGTGGACCCCGAAACCCAGGTCGAAGAACTGGTCAGCCTCCGAATGGTGGCGGCCGTCCGGCCCGGCCATCCGCTCACCGAAGGGCCGCTGACCCCAGCCCGGCTCGCTGCCGCCCAACACGTCGCGGTCAGCCGCCGCGGCCGGTTCACCGGCCCCCTCGACCCCGCCCTGGCCGAGCAGGACCTCCACCGGCGGGTCAGTGTCGTCCTCCCCAGCCACCTGGCCGCGATGATCCTCGCCACCCGCAGCGACATCGTCTGCCTCGTACCCGCCGCACCCCCCGGCGCCGCCCCCTCGCCCCTCACCCACGACGCCGGCGCCCTCGGACTGCACCTCCTCGACATCCCCCTGGAACTGCCACCACTGACCATCGGCATGGCCTGGCACCCCCGACACACGGCCGACGGAGCCCACCGCTGGCTCCGCGACGCCGTCCGCCGGACTCTCTGCACACCGACAGCGGCTTCTGAGATCACCGTGGCGGACGCGAGCGATCCCGAGTAGTACGACAGATCAGGAGGTTCGGGCTGTACTCGAAGCGGCTTCGGGATCAGTCAGAGGGGGTGCTCTGGCGGTTCCAGGCCCGTGGCCGTGTCGTCCGATCCCGTCACGCATATTCATCAAATGTCGGGCAAAGTCTGACTGGCACCCGGGGCATTGTGCGCGACCCGCTTTAAAGATCTGGGCACGTTTACCGCCTTGGTGAGCGCGGTTCTGCTACTCTGCGCCGCTTTTCCGCTCAGGACGGGTTTTCGGTGAAAGCCCTACCGTGTAGGGCGACCTTGACATGGGATTGAGGCGGAGGTTACCTGAAGTATGCCTAGATCGCCGCAGGCCGGCGATGGCTCTGCGGTGCCAAAGGCCGGAAAAGATCGAATGAGATCTCTGACCGGGGGACGCCTATGGCAACGTACGAGTATCACTGCCCCGATTGCGGGCGGTTCGATGTGCATCTACCGATAGGGACTGCCACGCCGGTATGCGACTGCCCCGCGTGCCATGGCCCGTCCCGTCGAGTCTTCTCCTCGCCCTATCTCAGCCGGGTGCCCGCGGCGGTGGCTGCTGGACTCGCCCGTGAGGAGCGGAGCCAGGAAGCGCCTGAAGTGGTCACCGACCTGCCACCCAGGCGGCGCCGTCGGCGGCCGCACCCGGCGCTGGCACGCCTGCCCCGGCCCTGACCAACAGAATCTCTGACCAACAAACAGTGCGGCCACGTGCGCGCGAACCGGTCACGCACGCGGCTCCGCCGGTCCGGACGCGGCGACAGTCACGCGGACCGCCCGGCGTGAGTGATGCCGCCACACCACAACACCAGGAGGTGCGTCGCTCATGGGAGCGGTCGGACTTCTTTACGTCGGCGCAGTGCTCTTCATCAACGGAATGATGCTTCTGAAGATGGTCGAACCACGCGCGGCGGCCATCTTGAACCTCTTCGTCGGGGCCTTGCAGGTGATCACGCCGACCGTGCTGATCATCACCAATCCAGGGAACCCGGCCCAGATCCTCGGTGCGTCAGGCATCTACCTCTTCGGTTTCACCTACCTGTACGTCGGGATCAACCTGCTGGGCGGTTTCGACTCCACGGGAGTCGGCTACTTCTCCTTGTTCGTGGCCGTCATGGCGCTCGGATACTCGTACGCGAACTTCCGGCTCCTGGGCGACCCCGCGTTCGGCGTCATCTGGCTCTACTGGGCCTATCTGTGGTTCCTGTTCTTCGTGCTCCTGGGTTTGAAGCATGAGCAGATCACCAGGTACACGGGCTGGGTCACGGCGATCCAGGGGTGGATCACGGCGGCGATCCCCGCCTTCATGGTCCTGACCGGGTACTGGCAGAACACGAACCTCATCGCCCTCGTCCTCGCGGTGTTCGGCCTGGTGGTCTTCATCGGGCTGTGGCCATTGACGCGAGGGAGCAAACCCGCCGCGGCGGCACCGAGCTCGAGCGACGAGGCGCTGGGCGGGACGCATCGCCCCCGCTGGACTTGAACAGGAGCGGCCCGCGAATCCGGAGGAGGTGGTCGGCGCCTACATGCCTGACGGCACATTTTCACAAGAAAGGCATTCATCATGCCAAACGTCGTCTTCAGCATCGATCAATCGATGTCTATGCGCGACCAGAAGATACCCGGGCATAACCGATGGCACCCAGATATTCCAGTAGCCGACATGGTTCGCCCAGGGGATGAGTTCCGAGTCGAATGCAGGGAATGGACCGACGCGCAGATCGGTAACAACGATTCCGCGAACGACGTACGCGACGTCGATCTGAGCGTCGCCCACGTCCTGAGCGGACCGATCGGGGTGGACGGAGCCGAACCCGGCGACCTCCTGGTGGTCGACATTCTCGACCTCGGCGCGGTCCCGCAGCAGGTCGGGGACGCGCCAGGACAGGGATGGGGATACACCGGCGTGTTCGCCAAGGCGAACGGCGGCGGATTCCTGACCGACTACTTCCCTGACGCGTACAAGGCGATCTGGGACTTCCATGGCCAGGTGGCCACATCTCGCCACCTGCCTGGCGTCCGGTACACCGGTATCACCCACCCAGGGCTGTTCGGCACCGCGCCGTCAGCCGAGCTGCTCGCGGCGTGGAATCGCCGGGAGCAGGCTCTCATCGACACCGATCCGCAACGGGTCCCGCCGCTCGGCCTGCCGCCGTTGACTGAGAACGTCATCGCCGGTACGGCAAGCGGCGAGGTGGCGCAGCGGGTCGGGAGCGAGGGCGCCCGCACGGTTCCCGCGCGGGAGAACGGCGGCAACCACGACATCAAGAACTTCACTCGAGGAGCCAGGGTCTTCTACCCGGTTCACGTCAAGGACGCGAAGCTTTCCGGAGGTGACCTGCACTTCAGCCAGGGCGACGGCGAGATCACCTTCTGCGGCGCGATCGAGATGGGCGGATACATCGACTTCCACGTCGACCTCATCAAGGGCGGCATGGAGAAGTACGGCATCTCCACCAACCCGGTCTTCATGCCAGGAAACGTCGAGCCCCGCTACTCCGAGTTCCTCTCGTTCATCGGGATCTCGGTGGACCACGACACCGACACCAACTACTACCTCGACGCCACGGTGGCCTACCGCAGGGCCTGCCTCAACGCCGTCGAGTACCTCAAGAGGTGGGGCTACAGCGGAGAACAGGCCTACCTGCTCCTCGGCTCGGCCCCGATCGAAGGGCGCGTCAGCGGGATCGTCGACATCCCCAACGCCTGCTGCTCGCTCTACCTCCCCACGGCGATCTTCGACTTCGACGTACGGCCGAACCCCGAAGGACCGGTCAGGAAGGAGCGCGGGCAGTGTGCCGTGACGAGCTGACGGTCACAGCGTGATCCAGGCGCCGGCGGCGCATGAGGACGAGAGCGGCCACCGCGCATCGGCTGATTGGGGACGAACGCCGATCGCGCGGTGGCCGCGATCGCGCCCGCATCGGTAATATTTTGCCCTTTTTATCCCCAAGAGCCTTTCTCCGCGCGAGCGTGCGGCCGACTGGGCCGGGGCGCCTTCCGCAGCAGGCTGGAGGCCGTTTTCCAAGGTCTCGCCGCGAGCTGTTCGACGGTTGTCAATGGTCAACTCGGCTCATTGAGTAGAAAAATACGCAAAAATACGGTTATCCTCACGTGTAGCCGCAAACCCTGACATGTCCACCGAAAGCGGAGCAAATCCCGAACGGGTGTGCGCGCCTGCCACTTCGAAGGGTTGATCAATGAACAACGACGCCGTGTGGGTCCGAAGCGTGACGGGCATCCAGATGCACCACACCACAGACCTCCAGGACGCCAGCCGATTCCTCGGCAACGCGGTGATGGCCCTGCGGGCCGCGCACGTACGAACCGGCGACGACAGGTACTCCGACCTCGCCGCCCAGCTCAAGACCATGGTGGCCGAAACACGGACGCTGGAGACCCAGGCCAGGGACCGCATGCACGGGCTGCACTCGGCCGACCCCGAGCAGTTCGTCCGCTGCCGCGAAGGCGAAGAGCCGTGGCCCGACGAGATCCAGGCGGGATTCGTTCCGCGCCACACCTGCAACGACCGGTGCCTGTACCACGACCACGACGTCCTCAACGCCATCATGCAGTGCATCTGCGGGCGTCCCCCGTGCCGCGCGTGCGCCATCGCCGGTACGCCATGAGGCGCACCGGCCGTCGGCGCACGACGGTCGCTGCTCCTCTGCCGGCCTGAGTGTCCGAACACGGCACCTTCCTTCGCGGAGCCGTGACAGAGGCGGCGGTCAGCTCCTGACGAAGGCGAGCAGGTCGGCGTCGAAGGCGTCCTTGAACGCGCCGACGAGGCCGTGCGGGGCCCCGGAGTAGACCTTGAGGGTCGCGTCCTTGACCAGCTCGGCGGACTTCAGCGCCGAATCGGCGATGGGGACGATCTGGTCGTCGTCGCCGTGAGCGATGAGGGTGGGCACGTCGATGCGCTTGAGATCCTCGGTGAAGTCGGTCTCGGAGAACTGCTTGATGCAGTCCAGCGCGGGCTTGAGCCCCGCCTGCATGCTCATCAGCCAGAAGGCGTCACGCGTGCCCTGCGAGACGGCCGAGCCCGGCCGGTTGGCGCCGTAGAAGCTCTCGCTCAGATCCCGGTAGAACTGGGAACGGTCGGCGGCGACGCCGGCACGGATACCGTCGAACACCTCGATCGGCAGTCCCTCGGGGTTGGCGTCGGTCCTGAGCATCAGCGGCGGGACGGCGCCGAGCAGCACGGCCTTGGCGACACGGGAGGTGCCGTGCCTGCCGATGTAGCGGGCCACCTCGCCGCCGCCGGTGGAGTGGCCCACCAGGACGACGTCGCGCAGGTCAAGCGTCTCCAGCAACTGGGCGAGATCGTCGGCGTAGGTGTCCATGTCGTTGCCGTCCCCGGTCTGGGCGGAACGGCCGTGCCCGCGGCGGTCGTGGGCGATCGCGCGGAAGCCCTCGCCGGCGAGCAGGTTGAGCTGGTCGTCCCATGCGTCGGCGTTGAGCGGCCAGCCGTGGCTGAACACGACGGGGCGGCCGCTGCCCCAGTCCTTGTAGAAGATCTCGGTACCGTCGGTGGTGGTGAAATATGTCATGGTCATTCCCCTTGGATGGCTGTGGTCTCCACCCAACTCGGTGGGGGACGCGCTGACATCGCGCGAATGAGCCAATTCCGCCCGCGCCTTCGTCCACCACGTCCGATGGCTCAAGAGCTCCTGAGCCTTCGCGACCGGCCCGCGGCACCGCTGCCCACCTGCCCCGTCGCCGGTCGCCCGCGTCTTGGAGCGGGTGCGGTGGGCGGATCCGTCGACGCCAAGCCGTATCCGGTCGCCCCTCAACCTTTGACAAAGCATCAGCACCCGCAGATTGGCGTGCACATCGCGGTGGAATGATGCCGAATGCACCTTTTGGGCAGCCGACATCCAGGAGGCCGTCCGGCACGTCCAGGCCACCACCGCGGTCCGGTAGCGGCGACGCGGTCTCACACCAAGGTCCGCACGCGAACGAGCTCCCGCCCGAGTCCCGCGTCCCGCCCGCCCGCCCGCGGTACCGGCGGGAATGGCGGCCTCCGGCGACGTCGGCGCTGCCTGCGGCCTGATCACGATCCGACCGATCACGGAGGGCTCGACGTGCGCGAGTGGAACGCGATATTCCGGGGCGGGCCGCGGGTGTTCCTGGCCGCGTGCCTGCTGCTGGCGTGCGGGGCCTGCTCCTCGGGGCGCGGTCCCGAGCAGTGGGACCGCGGGGGGCTGGTGGACGGGCAGGTCGGCATGCTGCGGCTGGTCCACGTGCACATCCTGGCCCCGCCCATGGACAAGCAGAAGGCGGGCGACGACCTCGGCCTCTACCTGACCCTGGTCAACAACGGCGACAGGGAGCAGGTGCTCGACGGAGCCAGCACGGTGCACGCCGACAAGGTCGTCTACCGGGAGGGGGCCGCGCCCGCTGATCAGGCCATCCACGTGGCGGTCCCGCCCCGCGGCACGATCAGTCTCCAACAGGGACACGACAGGCCGCACCTCGAGCTGGTCGGCATTCACCGCCCGATGGGGGCCACCCCCGTCGACGTCACCTTCCGCTCCCCGACCGCGGGCACACTGACGCTCCGCATCCCCGTCCTCCCGCTGTCGCGGGGAGCGGGCAACCCATCTCCTTCACGGTGACGACCCGGATTGGGGGCGTTGTGAGCATGAGATACGGAGTCCACTCCGAGGTGGGCACGCTTCGACAGGTGATCGTGCACCGGCCCGATCTCAGCCTGAAGCGGCTCACGCCGACGAACAAGGATGACCTGCTGTACGACGACGTGCTGTGGGTCGGCCGCGCCCAGATCGAGCACGACGCGTTCGTGGAGATGATGCGTGGCCGCGGCATCGAGGTGTTCTACCACCAGAAGTTGCTCGCGGAGGCGCTGGAGGCCGCCCCCGACGCCAAGAGGCACATCGTGGAGCGCATGGTCACCCACCTGACCGTGGGGCCGGTGCTGGTCGACGAGGTCCGTGACGAACTGGCCTCCTGGAGCGGGGACAAGCTTGCCGAGCATCTGATCGGCGGGCTGACCAAGGAGGAGTTCCTGGCCGACGTCCAGGCAGGCAGGGAAGGCTTCGACGTCCGCTCGCTGGTGACCGCGATGGCCGCCACGGGGTCGTTCATCCTGCCGCCGCTGCCGAACTCGCTGTACCAGCGCGACCCGTCGGCCTGGCTGTACGGCGGGGTGTCGCTCAACCCGCTCTTCTACCACGCCCGCCGACTGGAGACGGTCAACCAGAGCATCGTCTACCACTTCCATCCGATGTTCGCCGATGAAGGCTTCGCCTACTGGTACCCGCCGATGGGTGACGACGGCGGGTTTGACGAGGAGGACTTCGGCCGTGCTTCGCTGGAGGGCGGCGACATGATGCCCATCGGCAAGGGCACGGTGGCCATCGGGGTGAGCGAGCGCACCAGCCCGATCATGGTCGAGCATCTGGCGCTGGAGTTGTTCGCCGCCGGGGCGGCGACCAGGGTACTGGCGGTCGGCATTCCGCCGCATCGCTCCTACATGCATCTCGACACCGTGTTCACGCTGCTGGATGTCGACAAGGCCACCGGCTATCCGCCGGTGGTGGAGAACGCGGCGGTGTACTCGCTGCGGCCGGGCGACAAGGAAGGGACGCTCGACGTGCACAGGGAGCCGAACCTGGCCGCGGCCTTCGAGGACGCCCTGGGGATCGGCAAGCTCGACATCATCCCGACCGGCGGGGACGACTACCAGCGCGCCAGGGAGCAGTGGGACAGCGGCAGCAACTTCGTCGCTCTGGAGCCGGGGGTCGTGGTCGGCTACCACAAGAACGAGTTCACCAACAGGAAGCTGCGCGAGCATGGCGTGGACGTCATCGAGATCGAGGGATTCGAGCTGGGCAAGGGCCGCGGTGGAGGGCACTGCATGACCTGCCCCATCCTGCGCGACCCGATCTGACCCGGTCGTCGCCCTTTGCCTCGCCCGCCTCGACCAGTGATGGGAGGGGCCGGGCGGTCGTGCTCAGGTGAAGTAGCGCAGCCAGATGTAGATCCACGCCATGAACGTGCTCAGTACGGTCACCACGATCCCGTACTTGGTGAACTGCCAGAAGCCGATGCTGTGGCCGGTTCGCGAGGCGATGCCGATGGCGACGACGTTGGCGCTGGCCGCCACCGCGGTGCCGTTGCCGCCGAAGTCCGCCCCGAGGGCGAAGGCCCACCACAGCGCCTGGCCGGTCCGCGGATCCGGGGTCGTCGCGACCACGCCCTCCACGACGGGCGCCATGGTGGCGACGTAGGGGATGTTGTCGAAGAAGGCGCCCAGCACGCTGGAGCCGAACAGCAGCGCCGTCGCCGCGAGGAAGTAGTCATCGCCGAACGCGGCCACCGTCCACGCGCCGACCGTGGAGATGACGCCGGTGTGCACCAGTCCGGCGACCATGACGAACAGACCCATGAAGAAGACCAGAGTCGGCCACTCGACCTCGTGCAGGATCTCCGAGACGTCGGCGCGGGAGACCAGGAGCATGACACCCGCACCCACCATGGCGACGATCGAGGGCTCGACGTGCAGCACGGCGTGCAGGCCGAAGCCGGCGACGACGCAGGCGAGCACGGCCATGCACCGCGCCAGCAGCCGGGGGTCGGTGATGGCGCGCCGTTCCTGCAATGCCGTCACGGCGGCGACGTGTTCGGGCTCGTACCGGAACGAGCCGCGGAACAGGACCCGCGTGAACAGCACGAACACCGCGAAGATGACCACCACCACCGGAGCCATGTGCGCGAGGAAGTCGTTGAAGGTCAGCCCTGCGCGGCTGCCGATGATGATGTTGGGCGGGTCGCCGATGAGTGTCGCCGCCCCGCCGATGTTGGAGGCGAGGACCTCGGCGATCAGGTACGGCTGCGCGGGGATGCGCAGCCGGTTGCACACCACCACGGTGACGGGCGCGACGAGCATGATCGTGGTGACGTTGTCCAAGAACGGCGAGGCGATGGCGGTGATGACCATCAACATCACCATGAGCCGGTACGGCTCGCCCTTCGACCTCTTGGCCGCCCAGATGGCGAGATAGTCGAAGACTCCCGTCTGCTTGACCACACCGACGATGATCATCATGCCCAGCAGGAGGAAGATGACGTTCCAGTCGATGCCCTCGTGCTCGGAGAAGAACACCCGGGCGCCGGGTACCAGGCCGAGCACGGCCATGGCGCCCGCGGCGACGAGCACGACCCTGACCTTGTTCGCCTTCTCCGTGGCGATGAGCGCGATCGTCGAGGTCCCGCGCCCATGGCCGGCACCGGCCGGTCGCCGTGCCCCGGGGCGTCGACGGCCGTCCCCTGCGGGCGCCCCTTCGGCCGGATCAGGCGAGCGTCTCCACGTACGCGGCGGCCTCCTCCATGAGAGCGCGCCAGGTGTCCTCGTCGAGCTCGGGTATCTCCACCCACTCCCGCATGCGCCTGGTGCCCATCTCCACCGCGTGCGCGGTGCCGACGGCCACGAGAGCGGCGGCCCGCTCCTGCGGCAGCTTGACCACCAGCCGTTCGCGCATGGAGATGAAGGCGAACGTCCTGCCGTTGATCTTCAGGCCGTCGTTGCGCAGCATGCGCCCGATGCTCACCTCAGGCCTGGTCAGATGCTCGGCGACGAGGTCCGCGTACAGTGCCTTTCCCTCGGTCATCCGAGGCCCCTTCCTCCATCCGGAAACGCCGGCCCTCAGAGTCGCACACGGCACCGACAGTTCCTCGCCCTCCGCCTGGCCGGCGGACCACCGCGCCGAACATCGCCAAGCCGACCGGCGAGATTCGGCCGCCGGATCTCCCGGCGGCCGCGACGCGCCCCGCTCGACGTCCGGGCGAGCAGGACGCGCGGGCGCCGGTCAGAGCCGCATCATGCCGTGGAAGCCCGGAGGGCGCTCTCGCGCCTGCCTCTTGCCGCCTCCGCGCAGGGGATCGCCTGCTGGTCGAGAACGCTCGCCTCGATCCGGGTCGGGCTGCTGGAGGTCAGGTGGGACCGCCCCTTCTCGTTACGGCCAGCGCGGGTCGGTGCCGGTACACCATCTGACGCCGGGGATCGGCTCGTAGTCGCCGCCGTAGGACACCGAAGTCGCCGGGATCCAGCCCCATCCGTTGTACTCGTGCTCCGTGGTGTCCCCCTGCGTGTACAGCCAGATGTCGTTCCTGCCGCCGCCGAGTTGGTCGTTCTCGTCTCCCTTGCGCTGGCAGACCACCCAGTTGTTCCCGGGGAAGAGGTAGCCGGTCGTGTCCCCGTTTCTCGCGGGCAACTCCCTGACCCGGGTCTGCACCCAGGTGGGGCAGACACTGGTCGAGTAGGTCCTGCCGTTCGGGATGGTGACGGTGGGGCCACCCCAGCAGCTCGCGCTCCGGGCGGCGGCAGGGGCCGTTGCGACGGCTCCGAGGGCGGCCACCAGGCCGATGACGGTGAGCGGTACGCGCAGGGCGTTGCTTCCTTTGAAGATCACGTCGTGAAACGCTAGGGAGGCGTGTTGGGCCGGCGTTGGGGCGCGGTTGGCCCACGAGGGCGCGTTTCTCGTGAAGCGGCGGGCGGAGGCCGGAGAAACCGGCGCTCTGGTCTCAGGTGGGACCCAAGGCGATCCGGATCCTCGAAGAGGAGCTCGCGGCCAGGGGTCTCGCCTTCGCCGGTTCATGAAGCCCGGACACCGTGCCAAGGCCGTGACCTGGATCAGTCGAGGACTTTGATCTTCTTCATGGTCGGCTGGGAGATCACCCTGGCCACACCGGGAATGCCGATGATCTTCCCGGTCTGGAACGCCTCGTAGGCGGCGTAGTCGGCGACGAGGACGCGCAGGTGGTAGTCGGGGGTGGCGAACAGGCGGCGGAACTCGACGACCTCGTCGTAGGCGGCGATCGTCCTCTCCAACTCCTCCAAGGTCTTCAGATCGCTCACACTGACCTCGATGGAGACGATGACCTCCAGCCCGCCGCCGAGGGCCTCGTGGTCGACGGTCGCCCGGTAGCCGGTGATGATCCCCGCCTCCTCCAGACGCTTCACCCGGCGCAGGCACGGCGGCGGGGTGAGCCCCACGCGCCTGGCGAGTTCGACGTTGGTCAACCGGCCGTCCTGCTGCAGATGAAACAAAATTTCCATGTCGAGGGCATCAAGTGCATGTTCATTGCTCACCTGGCGATTCTAGCGTCAGAATTGGAAACCAAATAAGGACAATTCCGGCCTAGAATTACTCCGACTCAACCCGCGCCCCGACTCCGAGCGGCCAGCCGGAACGTGGCATCGTCCGATGAGAGGGTGAAGCTCGTGACGAACCGTGCCGCGCAGGTCGAGGCCTGGCTGGACGAACGCGCAGAGGAGATGGCGCAGCTCCTCGAACGTCTTGTGGCCGTCGACTCCGAGAACCCGCCAGGGCGCGCGCTCGGCCGCTGCGCGCAGGTCCTGCGCGAGGCGATGGACCGCCTCGGCCTGTCTCCGGAGATCATCGACATCGTCGACGCACCTGGTGAGCTCGACGACCCGTGCGTCGTCCGCGGCACCGCAGGCGACGGTGACAAGCTCGTCTACTTCCACGGTCACTTCGACGTGGTGCCCGCCCAGAACCGCGGGCAGTTCACGGCCGTTCGCCGCGACGGAAAGATCATCGGCAGGGGCGCGGCGGACATGAAGGGCGGGATCGTCAGCATGCTCTACGGAGCCGCCGCCGCCCACCAGCTCGGACTGCTCGGCGACGGACGGATCGTCGTGCACCTGGTGTGCGACGAGGAGACCGGCAGCGTCGTCGGCGCGGGGCACCTGCGCGCCGCACAGCTGATCGATCCGGCCGCGCTGGCCATGGTCACCGCGGAACCCAGCGGTGGCGGCATCTGGCACGCCGCCCGCGGCGCCGTCTCCGTCCGTGTCGACATCCGGGGCCGCGAGGCCCACGTCGGCCAGGCGAACCTCGGCGTGAACGCCTTCCAGCACATGCTGCACATCGCCCGCCCCGTCGAGCGGTACGCCGCCGAGATGGCGGAGCGGCACACCGGGTTCCCGATGGCCGCCGACGACGCCCGCGGCACCATGGTCGTCGTCGGCGGACTGTCCGGCGGCGGCTCCAACTTCAACGTCGTGCCAGGCTCGGCCTTCTTCACCGTCGACGGCCGCTACAACCCAGAAGAGGATCTCGAGGGCGAGCTCAAGCGCCTGACCGGCCTCATCGAGGACGCCGCCCGCGAGATCGGCGCCGACGTGTCGGTCCAGACGACGCAGCTGCAGCCGTCCGCCGGCACCGAGCAGGACCACCCGGCGGCCGTCGCGCTCGCCCGGGTCGTCGGCGACGTCCACGGCGCACCGGCCCGGTTCGAGATGTGCGCAGGCATTCTCGAGATCCGCTGGTACGCACAGCTCGGCATCCCTTCCTTCGGGTACGGCGCGGGCCGCCTGGACGTCTCACACGGCCCCGACGAGTACGTCGACGAGGCCGCCATGCGCCGCTGCGCCGCCGTGTACGCCCTCTACGCGAGCGACATGCTGTCGTGACCCATGTGGTCGGCGCGGCCGTACCGCCCACCCGGGGAGGACGGCCGTCCACGAACCGAATCCTTCCGGTCATGGCCGGGTCGCCGATCCGCACCGCTCCTTCCTTGACCTTCACATGGATGTGACCCCTTAGCGTCCCAGTGTCGCTGATGTCGCAAGAGAGGAGACAGCAGTGTCCGGACCATTGATCATCGGGGCGGGCGCGGTGATCCGACAGGCTGTGGCCCGCCGGTTCGGCCGAGAGGGGCTGCCGGTCGCTCTGATCGCGCGTCACATCCGGAGGTTGCGCGCTGCCGTCGAGGCGATCTCGCCCAGCGGCGTGGACGTTGTCATGGTGGCGGCCGACAGCGCCGACGAGGCCGAGTCGCATGCCGCAGACGACATGGCCGAGCACGACCGGCGGCCGCACACGGAGCCGCCCCAGCAGCGGGAGCGGGAGGCTCTGCACGCGGGCGGGCCCCGATGACCGGCCCCGACGCCACAGGCGTCCTCACCGGCTTGCTCCATGCCTGGCAGCGGGCCTTCAACGCACACCACCCGACCGAGATCGTCCTGCTGTTCAGCCAGGACGCGCTCTTCCAGGGCATCAGTCCACGGCTGCGGCGCGGCCGAGAGGAAATCTTCGAGTACTACGACAGGATCGCCCACGGCACGACCGCGGAAGCCAAGCTGTTGTCCGCCGCCCTGCTGGGCCAGGCGATCGTGCACGGGTTCGCGGAGGTGACCTTCACCGCGCCCACCGATGACATCCACCGGATACGCCTGTCCATCGTGGCCGAACAGGCAGAGGAGGCCTGGCTCATCCACCAGTACCACGCCGCCACCCACCATGACTCAGGGTCATCACCGCCTGGCGACACGGGTTCGCCCGCGAAGGTTCAGTGACGACCGGACCGCGATCATCGTCCCTGGAACCCAGGGATCCCGCCCACCCCGGCAGCGCGGACGACCACGTCGAAAGCCCCGTGGTCGCATGCCGATCGGGGCTGTGACGAGACCTCTACCGGCATCCGACTGCTCGGGCCGGAGGGGACGGGCTGCGAACCGCTGGGAGATCCGCGACGACATGACCGCCTCGTCGTCGGCGAGGTCAACCAGCAGGCGCTGTTCCGCAGGGTGGCCGCCGTCGTCCACCACGGCGGCGCGGGCACCACGACGACGGCCGCCCTGGCCGGCGCGCCGCAGGTCGTGGTCCCCCAGATGGCGGACCAGCCGTACTGGGCCTGCCGGGTGGCCGAGCTGGGCATCGGCGCGGCACACGACGGTCCGACTCCGAGCGCCGAGTCCCTGTCGGGCGCGCTCAGGACGGCCCTGACCCCCGCGACCCGCGCACGAGCGGCCGCCGTGGCCGGCACGATCCGCGTCGACGGAGCCACGGTGGCCGCGACGCTGCTGGTCGACGCGATCAGCCGCACGGGCGTCGACGTCGGCCGCGTCGCCCCGGCCGTACGGGTGCCGCCCGGCCGCGATCGTCCGGCCGCGAGCAGGAGCGGCGTTCGATCACGCCGAAATAGGCTGGGAGTATGATCGCCGACTTCTGGTTCGACCCGTCGTGCCCCTACACGTGGAACGCCTCCCGCTGGCTGCTCGAGGTGACCCAGGTCCGCCCGGTCACCGTGCGGTGGCAGATCCTCAGCCTGTCCGCCCTCAACGAGCACCTCGACGAGGATCCGGAAGGCGACACCGAGGGCTACCTGTGGTTTCCTGCCAGGGTCTGCGCGGCCGTCGAGAGTCGGTACGGCAAGGCCGCGCTCGGTGAGTTCTACAGCGCGTACGGCAGGCGGGAGGACTGGGACTTCGCCGCAGCTCTGAAGGAGGCGGGGCTGGCTCCCGAGCTGGCCGAGGTGGTGACCGGCGAAGACTACGACGACGAGTTGCGCGCTTCGACCGCTCGGGGCGTCGCGCTGGTGGGGGGCCGCGTCGGCACGCCGATCGTCGCGGCGGGCGGTATCGCGTTCTTCGGGCCGGTGATCTCGCAGGTGCCTCGTGGCGAGCGGGCCGGCTTGTTGTGGGACGGGCTGCTGGCGGTGGCCGGCACGCCGGGGTTCCACGAGGTGAAAGGACCACCCGCTCCCGAGATCGTGAACTGAACCGTCACACCGCGACCTCATCGGGGGCGAACGCCTGCACGGGGGGCTCGTCCTCGTCGAACACGATGACCTGCCGTACGGCCTTGCCGTCGGCGAGCTGGTCCATCGCCTCGTTCACCGCGGAGAGCCCGATCCTGGACGTCACCAGCGCGTCGACAGGCAGCCTGCCTTCGCGCCACATCTGGGCGAAGACGGGGATGTCACGGGCGGGGACCGCTGAACCGAGATAGCTCCCGACGATGGTTCGTCCTTCCGCCACGAGCGCGAGCGGCGAGATCGACGATCGGGCGTCGGGCGCCGGAAGGCCCACGGTGATCGTGCGGCCACCGGGAGCGGTCGCGGTGACCGCGCTCTCGAAGGCGCGAGCGTTCCCGGCGGCTTCGATGACGACCGGCGCCTTGATCTTGAGCTCGGTGACCTCGGCGGGGGTGTAGGCGGCGTGGGCGCCCAGCTCCCGCGCGGTGACGAGCTTGTCCGGGTTGCCGTCGACGCCGATGACCGTGACGCCCTTCAGGGCAAGGGCGGTGATGAGCGCGGCCATGCCGACTCCGCCGAGCCCGACGACCATCACCGTCTGGCCTGCGGCGGGTTCGCCGACGTTGATCACCGCGCCGCCGCCGGTGAGCACGGCGCAGCCGAGGACCGCGGCGACCTCGGGAGGGACATCGTCGCCCACCGGGACGACCGAGTGCCGGTCCACGACCGCGTGGGTGGCGAAGGCCGAGACCCCGAGATGGTGCAGCACCCTGACACCGTCGCGGCGCAGGCGAACGCCGCCGGTCAGCAGCGTTCCCTCGTTGTTGCTGGCGCTCCCTCGGACGCAGGGCGTCACACCGTCGGTGGCGCAGCCGTCGCACGTGCCGCAGCGGGGTAGGAAGGCCATGACGACCCGCTGCCCGACCGCGATGTCATCGACACCGACGCCGACCTGCTGCACCACGCCGGCCGCCTCGTGTCCCAGGAGCATGGGCAGGGGCCGCACCCTGTTCCCGTCGACGACCGACAGGTCGGAGTGGCACACACCGGCGGCCTCGACCCTGATGAGGAGCTCGCCCGGGCCGGGCGGGTCCAGTTCGAGCTCGCAGATCGACAGCGGACGGGATTCGGCGTACGGGCGTGCCCGGCCGATCTCATCGAGGACGGCTCCGCGGATTCTCATCACATCACCTCTCTGGATCCCAGGTTGTCTTCGCGATCGGTTCGGCGGGCGGGTACCGGTACGGCCGGAGCCGCGGCCGGACGTCGGGCGACCGGCCGCCCCACAGAGCACCGGCCGATCCGCTGCTCACGCCGTGGCGGCCCGGTGATTGGCGAGCAGGACACCGGCGCCGCCGAGGACGAGCCCGGTGACGGCGAGCGGATGCAGCGACTGGCCGATGAGGACCCAGGCCAGCACCGCCGTCACCGAGGGCGTCAGGAAGAACACCGTACTCACCCGGCTTGCTGACGAGCGGAGCAGCATCTTGTTGAGCAGGATGAACGCCGCGATGGAGTTGACCAGCACCATCCAGGCCACGGACGCGCCGAAAGCCGCCCAGTCCGACACCCGTGGGGTCTCGACCGCCAGGCAGACCAGCCCGACCGCGGGGGCGCTGACGAGAAGCTGCACCGCGGTCCCGGTACGCACGTCCATGCCGGGGACGAACCGCTTCTGGTAGAGGGTGCCGGCGCTCAACCCGAGCAACCCGACCAGGCACAGCACCACACCCCAGGCGGACAGGCTCACCCGGTCGGCCACCGCGAGGACGACACCGGTCGCGCCGAGGGCGAAGCCGAGCCCCTGCCGCCGGGTGACCGTCTCGCCGAGCAGCCGCATGGCCAGCACGATGACGACGGGGCTGAGCCCCTGGACGAGGGAGACGACCGCGGCGGGAAAGCCCATGCCGAGCGCGGTGTAGAAGCTGCCGAACTGCACGGCCTGGATCAGCAGGCCGGAGACGGCGATGTGCGCCGCCGCCCGGCCGCGCGGCCAGGGCGCGCGGGTGATCAGGGCGTAGCCGGCGAGCAGTACCCCAGCCAGGGCGAAGCGCGCGAACATCAGCAGCAGCGGGGGAGCGGCCGCGACCCCGGGGATCCCGGCGATGAAGGCGCTGCTCCACAGCACGACGAACACGGCGGGCGCGACCGGCGTCAGCCGCTCTTTCGCGCCCCTCCTGCCCGTCGGGCCGCGGCCCGACGGGCGAGCCGCAGCCGACGGTGGCCCAGACGGCCCAGACGGCCCAGACGGCTCAGATGGCCCAGAGGGCTCAGATGGCCCAGACGGCCCAGGCTGCCCAGGTGGCCCAGGCTGCCCCGCCGGTCCGGGACGCTCAGAGAGCCCAGGTGGCGCACCGGACGGCGGCCCGGGTGAAGGTCCGGACAGGCCCGGGGTGACCGGCGTCAAGGAGTCGTCCTTCCATGAGACCCACCCGTGAGGACACACGCGGCGGCTGAGGGTTGGCTGGCCGGCGCCTGGCATCCAGGCACGTCGAAGCAGACGTGTGGCGCGGTGGCACAGCGACAGATGGTTCAGGAGGCGCGCAGGGCCGACCGGCGCAACTCCCACAGGTCCTTGTCCGAGGTGCAGACCCCGGCGGCGCCGTGGCGGAGCGCCTCGACCACGTCCGCCTCACCCTGGACGAACCCTGCGGCCAGGTACGGCACCCCCAGGTCCCTGGCCTGCTGCTCCACGTAGCGCAGCACGACCGCGGGCATGAGCTGGACCAGGTCAGGACGGGATCGGGTGATGGCCTGGATGCTCCGGTGCAGGTTGGAGCGGTCGGTCACGAACACCTTCTGCATGGCGAGCAGGCCGAGGCTGCCGGCCCGCTCGATGATCGCCGCCCGGGTGGAGCAGATCCCGATCGCCCCGATCCCCTTGAGGTAGGTCAGGGCGCCGGGGTCGTGGCCCAGACCGGGGGTCGAGTCCATGTTGACGAACACGATCTTGCCCGCGGCGAGGGTCCGCTGGACGGTCGCCTCCAGATCGCCGAGCGGGACCGAGGCGAGGATGCCGAGCGGCGTGGAGGTGGAGGTGAACCTGTCCGCCATCTCCACGCCGACCAGCGACGCCATCACGGGGTGTTCCGCGAGCGAGGTCAGCAGGCGCCGGTCAACAGGACGTTTCGGACGAGAGTTCACCGGTCCACCTTATGCGTCAGCCCTGCTCGGATGTGTCGGCCTGGAATCGGCTGGGCAGCCCCAGCTTCCCCGGGTTCATGATTCCCTCGGGGTCGAGGGCCTGCTTGAGCGCCAACAGGGTGCCGAAGCCGCTGCCCAGCGAGCGTTCGACGTACGGCGAGCGCAGCAGTCCGACGCCGTGGTGGTGGCTGATCGCGGCGCCGTGCCGGATGAGCACGTCGTTGGCGGCGTCCCATGCGGCCTGGTACCACTCGCGACGGCGAGCCCGTTCCACGTCGCCGCGCAGGGAGAAGTACAGGCAGGCGCCGTCGGTGTAGGCGTGGGACTGGTGCGCGGAGGCGCGCAGCGTGCCGGGGACCGCCTCGATGGCCGTCACCACCTCGTCGTAGATCACCGGCAGCGACGACCACGGCGCGGCGATCTCGCAGGTGTCGGCGACGAAGCCGGGGCCCTTGGCGAAGCCGTCGCCGGACTTGCCCACGATCATCCGCTCGTCCAGCCAGCGGGCGAGGATCGCGTCGCCGTCGAGCGTCACCGCCGCCCGCTCCGCGCAGACCTTCTCGACCACCGCCATGGTCGCATCCACCAGCGCGGGGTCTCCCTCGTCGGCGATGAGCAGCAGGTTGGTGTCCCGCTCGCCGAAGTGGGTGCCGCTCTCGTGGGCGTCGTACAGGCGCAGCACCGCCGGGGTGGCGCCCCGCTGGAGGATCTCCCTGCAGGCGTCGAGCCCCGCGGCGAACGTGTCGAAGCCGTACGCGAGCCCCACCGCGTAGTCGGGCAGCCGGTGGGTGCGCAGCCGCAGCCTGGTGATCACGCCGAGCGTGCCCTCGGAGCCGATGAACAGCTGGCGCAGGTCCGGGCCGACGGCGGCCCGTGGGTAGGTGCCGTAGGTGGCGGTGCTCCCGTCGGGCAGCACCACGTCCAGCCCGACGACCATGTCCTCGATCTTCCCGTACCGGGTGGACAGCTGGCCGGCCCCCCGGCAGGCGGCCCAGCCGCCGACGGTCGAGATGGCGAAGGCGGACGGCCAGTGCCCGGTGGTGGCGCCGTACGTCTCCTGCAGCTCCCTTTCGAAAAGGTCGCCGAACATGCCGGCCTGCACCTCGACGATCATCGACTCGTCGTCGAAGGAGATGATCCGATTGAGCCGGCAGACGTCCAGCACGACCCCGCCGAACACCGGCAGGGCGGCGCCTAGGACGTTGCTGCGGCCGGCCGAGACCGTCAGCGGGATGCCGTGCGCGTGGCAGAGCCTGACGACCGCGGCCACCTGCTCCTCGTCCGCCGCCTCGACGATCACGGCGTCGGGGGTGGCGGGGTGGCCGTCCGTCTCGCCGATGGACGTGCCCGCCCACCAGTCGCGGGTGCGCACGATCACCTCGTCCCGCTCGGTGTGCACGGCGGCGGCGATCGCGCGCAGTTCGGCGACGACCGTCCCCGGAACCTCGACCACGGCGGTCTGCAGGCTGGCCCTCCCCGCGCCGGGCGGGCAGTCGGCGGCCCAGCGCGGAGGGGTGGGCGCGCCGACGACGTAGTCGCCCCGGTTGAACGGATGGGTGATGGTCTGCCTGCTGATCATGTAAGTGCCTCCATCAGTACGTTCTTCTCGCGGTCGATGTCAGAGAGGTACTCGTCGACCTGCCTGGCGACCTCCTCGTCGGACAGCCCGAGCTCCCTCTGGAGCAGCAGGCCGACCTCAGGGGCCGCCTTGACCGACAGGTCACGGGCGAACACCCGCATGCGGGTGCGGCGCGACAGCACGTCGTCGACGGTCCGCGCCAGCTCGCACCTGGCCGCGTAGACCACCTCGGCCCGCAGGTGGGCGGTGCCCTCGACGATCGGCTCGGCCAGCGAGGGGTCTTCGCTGAGGAGGTCGGTGACGAAGCGGGCCTCGGTTCCGTACCGCTGTCCCAGGTGGGCGCCGAGCCCTCCGGTGGCCGAGGTGGCCTCCGCGTCAAAGCCGGCGCCTCCCAGCAGGGGCAGGCGTGCCGTACGGCATCGGGCCCTGCGGCCGAGCACCTTCAGGGCCGCGTCGACGACCAGCTCGCCCATGTGACGGCTGGTGGTGAGCTTTCCGCCGGTGACGGTGACGAGCCCGTGCGCGTCGGTCGAGATGCGATGGTCGCGGCTCATGTCGAGCGTGGCCCCCTCCTTGCCGCCGACAAGGGGACGGAGCCCGGCGATCGAGCCGACCACGTCGTCGGGGCCGAGACCGGCGTCGAAGGCGGTGTTGGCCCCGTCGAGGAGGTACTGCATCTCCTCCCTGGTGCACAGCACGTCCTCCAGAGAGCCGTCGTAGTCGGTGTCGGTCGTCCCGACCACGACCACGTCCCCCCAGCGGGTGCAGGTCGCGCGGCGGGCCCGGCCGGGGATGGGCACGGTCACGGTGCCGTCGACGGGCAGCCGGGTCCACGGCACCACGATGTGCACCCCCTTGGCGGGACGGATCCGGGGCCGGTGGCCGGGATCCGACAGGGCGTCGAGCGTGTCCGACCAGACGCCGGTGGCGTTGATCACGACGCCCGCCCGCACGTCGATCTCCCTGCCGTCGACCTCGACGGTCGCGCCGCGCACCTTGCCGCCCTCGCGCACGAGGCCTCGGCAGGCGGCGCCGTTGAGGACGGTGGCCCCGAAGTGCGCCGCGGTACGGGCGATCGTCAGGGTCAGGCGCGCGTCGTCGGTGCGGCTGTCGTAGTAGAGCAGCCCGCCCTTGAGCTGCTCGGCGCGCAGCCGGGGGGCGCGGGCGAGGACTTCGGGAACGCTGAGCCGCTGGTGCAGCCTGCCGATGCGCCAGCCTCCCGCGAGGTCGTACGTCCACAGCAGGCCCTCGAAGGCCTTGGCGATGCGCGCGTCGAAGACGCCGTCCTGGGCGAGCACGGGGAAGACGAACGGCAGCCGCTGCACCAGGTGTGGCGCGTTGTGACGGAACCGCTGCCGCTCCAGCAGCGAACGCCGGACCAGTGGCAGGTTCCCCTGCTCGATGTACCGCAGGCCGCCGTGCACCATCTTCGACGACTTCGACGACGTGCCTGACGCGAAGTCGTCTCGTTCCACCAGCGCCACGGTCAGGCCGCGGGTGACGGCGTCGAGCGCGGTGTAGCAGCCGGTGATGCCACCGCCGACGACCAGCACGTCCACGGGCCGGGAGGCGAGCCGTTCGATCTGCTCCCTGCGGTCGAGTGCGAGCGCGGTACGGCGGATGGCGCTCTTCGCCTCTGACCTCGCCTTGCGTTCGGGAAGCCGGATCACGACGTTGATTCCTCCTGTGCGTCGGGTTTGGGCCCTCGCGAGCCCGGTCCTGGTGGCCGGGCGCCGGGCCCGGCGGTGATGATGTGGCGGGCCAGCAGGTCGCGCCATGCGGCGCGGGCCTCCAGGCGCTCGGCCTCGGAAAGGGTGGGTTCGAACACGGGGGCCGCCTGGAGTCCGGCGACGGCCGCCGAAACACTCGGCCACAGACCGGCCCGTACGCCACCGAGGTAGGCGACTCCGCGGAGGCTGGCGGTCTCGTGGCCGAGGGCACGCCGTACCGGCCGGCCGATCAGATCCGCCTGGGCGGACATCAGCACGTCGCTGCTGGCCAGCCCGCCTCCGCAGAACAGGTCGGTGACCTGCCTGCCCATGACCTCCTCCACGCCTTCCAGCAGGTCGCACACCGAGTGCGCGAAGCCGTCGAGGACGCCGCGGGCCAGTTCCGCCCGGGTCGTGGACAGGCTGAGCCCGGCGAGCACCCCGGTGGCCTCCGGCGACCAGGCCGGTGTCCGCAGTCCCGCCAGGGCGGGCAGGAACATCACCCGGCTCGGGCCGGTGTGCTCGCGGGCGAGTGCGGCCAGCTGAGCCGGCGAGTCGAACAGCCCGATCTCCTCGCACAGCCACCGCATCGCCGACCCGGTCGTCGAGGCGTAGCCCTCCAAGCTGAACACGGACGTGCCCCGCGATCGCCAGCCGACGAGCGTGAGCACTCCTGGCACCTGGCGCCGGTGGACGGGCGGCCGGTCGCCCGCGACGGCGTCGAGGAACGTGCCGGTCCCGTGGACGGTCGTGGCCTGGCCCGGCCGGTGAGCACCGAGCGCGATCATCGCCGCGTGCTGGTCACCCATGACGGACAGGATGGGCAGCCGCACGCCGAGAACGGCCGGGTCGGTGGCGCCGAAGTCGCCGTCGTCGTCGACGATCTCCGGCAGCACGTCGCGCGGGCAGCCGAGAAATTCGACCCACGGCTCGTGCCAGTCGCCCGTCCGCAGATCGTAGGCGCCCGCGGCCACGGCGTTCGTGGCCGACATGACATGCCGGGCACCACCGGTGAGCTTCCAGACCAGCCAGGTGTCGACCGAGCCGAAGGCCAGCCTGCCCTCGTCGCGAGCCCTGCGGGCGGCCGCGTTGCCGGCGACCTCCTCAGCCGCCCAGAGCAGCGGCGCCCGGGAGCCGACCGGCCGGCCGGTGTGCTCCACCAGGCGCGCGTCCCACTCCGGCTCCCACTCCCGCAGCCGGGCGGCGTACCGGCGGTCCTGCCACACCACGGCCTGGCTCAGGGGGCATCCGGTCACCGTGTCCCACAGCAGCACCGTCGCGCGCTGGGTGGAGATCGACACTCCGGTGATCTCCACCCGGTGCGCGGCCGCCCAGTCCAGCGCCTGACGGCAGACCTCGACGGTGTTCGCCCAGATCTCCGTAGCGTCCTGCTCGACCCGCAGATGGTCGGGCGAGCGGACGGACAGGGGCAGGTACGCGGGTGGTGCGGCGCCGCCGTCGTCGAGGACGACGGCGGCCCGGGTGCCCGTGGTGCCCTCATCGATGCTGAGTACGCCTCGGCGGCGTTCCCTTGTCATCCGCGAAGGTCCTTTCATCGTGTCCGAGCCGGACACCGTTCAGGCCGACACCATCGTGCGCCGCTGGAGGCTGATCGCCTCTTCCTCCAGGTTCACCGCGGCGCGGGTCGGGTCCCACTTGATCGCCATGCAGGTGAGCAGGCCCACCAGCGGCACCACCGACAGGACCATCAGGCTGCTGCCCACTCCGATACCCGCCTGGAGCTGCGGGAACAGGTACAGGCCCGCAACCGATCCGAGGCTGCCGAGCATGCCGGTCACGCCGGTGCCCAGCGTGCGGATGTCGCTGCGGTACGACAGCGCCGCGATCGACTTGCCGTTGGGGCCAGGGCCGGCGGAGTGGAAGAAGATGAACAGCACCGGCAGCAGCGCGGCCAGCCCGATGGGCAGCTGCTTGAACGTCGCGCCCATCACCAGCAGGGCGACGAACACCATGGCGTAGCCGGCCATCGAACTGACCCGCAGGCCCAGCCGGCGGCCCGCGTAGGCCGACAGGCAGCCGCCGACGATGCCGACCGCGTTGAAGGCCATGGAACCGACCGTCGCCTTCTCGAACTCCCTGCCGAACAACTCGAGACTGATCACCGGCAGGTACCAGCCCACGGCGAAGTACTGCATGGCCTGGGTGAGGGAGATGACGGTCGACAGCACGGTCCTGGGCAGGTAGGGCTTGCGGAACAGGACGCCCGCGTCGCGCAACCCGACCTGGTGGGTGGCGCCCTGTGCGAGCCCGGCCTCCTGCGGCCCTTCCTGCGCGGCGAAGCCGTACATCCTGCGCAGGTTCGCCGCGGACTCCCGCAGCCTGCCCTTGGCGGCCAGCCAGGTGGGGCTCTCGACGAGGAAGACCAGTTGCAGGACGAACAGCGCGAGCGCGAAGGCGGCCGAGGAGCCGACGGACCAGCGCCAGATGTCGGCGCCGACGTCGAACTTGTAGAACAGCAGGGTCAGCAGCAGGTTGGTGGTCGTCGCGGTGTACCAGACGCCCTGCCAGAAGTTGAGCCTGCCCTTGAGGGAGGCGGGGGTGTACTCGGCGAGCAGCGCCATCGCCACGGCGAAGTCGATGCCGTAGGCGATGCCCACCAGGGCCCGCCCGGCGAAGACGGTCTGGAAGTCCGAGCCGGCCGCGGTCAGCAGCGCGCCGACCGCGAAGACGACCTTCGTCATCAGCAGCGGCCTGACCCGGCCGATCCGCGCGGCGAGCCAGCCGCCGAAGGGATTGGACAGGATGGCGATCGCCGGAGCCATCGCGGTGAGCACGCCGACCTGCGTGGGTGACAGGTCCAGCTGCTTCACCATGGGGGACAGGCCGGCTCCCAGCGCCGCGTTGGAGTAGGCGTCAAGGAACAGGCCCGCCAGGGCGAGGAACCAGATCCAGTTCGCCCTGCCGTTCAGGCTCTTGAGGGTGTCGATGAGGTTGGCCGCGTCGCCGGCGTCGCGGATGACCGCTGTTCTCGTGTGAGCGGAGCCTTCGTTCATGCCCAGCCGCCTTTCGGGGGGTGAATCCCTGCCAGCGGTCCAGAACGACAAAAAGCACAGACGAAGACCACTGACAGGAATGTCTTCGTCTGTGCCTGTCGGTTGCCGGGACGTTATTAGCGAACTGTCCGATTTGTCAAGTGTCGCGGGCTGGTTGTGAGCTGCCGCGGCATCCGCCCTAAAGTCACCTGGCATGGCCTATGTCGTGCAAGCTGTGTGGACCGCCCGCGCCGGTGAGGAGAACGCCGTCGCGGACATCATCCGGATCATCACCCCGTTGTCGCGCCAGGAACCGGGCAACCTCGGCTACCAGGCTCACGTCTGCGTCGACGACCCCCGAAGGTTCATGATCTACGAGCGGTACGTCGACGCCGCGGCCTTCGAGGCGCACCGCGCCTCCGCCCACTTCCAGAAATATGTCGTCGGCGACTGCCTGGCCCGGCTCGCCTCCCGGGAGGTCGTCGCCTACGAGCCACTCGACCCCTGACCCGCCCACCGGTGGACGGTGTCACCCCCAGGGAGCGGCGCTCACTGCCTGAAACGCCAAAGAAAGGTATGCGTCTGTCCCTTCATTGGAAATCAGCGCGATGGGCGGAATGGGGAACGGGCCCGGCAGGTTGCAGCACAACATAGCCGGATTTATCACATGATTCCGGGAAGCCAGTCCAGGGTGTAACCGATTCGACGTGGAGTGATCGCAATGATCGTGTTGAAGAACGTTCTCGCGTTCGGGGCAGCGGCGGCTTTCATCTTCGTGGGGCCGGCGACCCTGCCTCCCGAGATCACCGGCGCCGACACCGTGGCCGCGGTGCACTACACCGTATCCACCGCCGATCCCGGCCCTGGGAACGGTATCGGCCTGGGCGGCACCAATGCGGGCGGTGGCGGCAGCAACAGGAACAATTAATGAAATTTGTGAAATGCCATGAAAACAAGATGAAGGGGCGCCGGAAGTCATTCTTCTGGCGCCCCTTCATCGTTGCTGAAGACCTGTCGAGGTCGTCCAGGTCGAGCCCTGGCTTGCCGAGCGTCCATCGGCTCGCCTCAAGCGAGACCGCCTCTTAAAAATCTTGCATGTCAATGTCCGTTATCATGAAAGAGGCCCATCCGAAACGCAGAACCATGGCCCAGGAAGCGAGTCCCCCTCATGTCCGACTTCCCTCCGGCGGACGAAGACTCCCGCAGCTTCACCTTCCCCGGCGACCACGCCGGCACCGTCCCGTCGCTGCACCTGCTCGCCCTGACGGGCGCCCCCGACACCTCGTACGAGACAATCCGCCCGCAGTTGCGCGACACCGACACCCTGGCCTTCTGGCCGATGGTCGTGAACGGTGCCGACGTGGTCGCGGTCGGGATGAACGAGAAGGCCTTCCCGCTCGACCGCGAGAACGTCACCTGGCTCGCCCACCTGCTGGGCCTCGCGGACGACGCCCCGCACCAGTTCGTGGTGTCGATCGACCGCGACCTCGCCAACCCGGACTTCCTGAGCGTCGAGGTCGGCCTCGGCTGGGTCGAGCTCCGGCTGTACCAGGAGCGTGTGTACACCGGCGTCCGCGTGATCATCCCCGCCGACCACTGTGACGAGGTGCGCGAGGCGCTGACCGCGCTGACCGCGCTGCTCCCGCAGGCCCCGCACACCCTGGTCGGGCAGTCGGCCCGATGAGCGAGCTTCCGCAGCTCGTCGAGCGCGCCGCTCCGGCATCCCCGCGCCTCGGTCCGCGACGCGATCGCCACGGGAGTGCTCCGCTGATCCTCGCGGTCGTCGCGGACGGCTAGATCGCTCGCGCGTCGAGGCTCGCGAAGAACTTCTGGATGTCGGCCACCAGCGGATCGGGGGCCGCCATCGCCAGCATGTGGCTGGGGTGCTCGTGGTCTTCCCAGTGCACGATGTCGTTGGCGCGTTCGGCGATCCGGCGGAAGGCCGAAGGGCCGCCGTGGGAGACGCCTGTCGGCACCACGTTCTGGTCGATCGGCATGCCCGCCGCGCCCTCGTAGTAGGTCCACGACGACGACCCGCCGGTGCCCGTCAGCCAGTACAGGCTCGCGTTGGTGAGCACCAGGTCGCGGTCGATGGGCTCCTGCGGCGCCGACCCGTCGGGCCAGCCGTCGAACTCCTTGAACCTCTCCACCAGGTAGGCCAGCTGGGCGACCGGCGAATCAGCCCAGCCGTAGCTGAGCGTCTGCGGCCGGGCGGCGAGGTAGGGCGCGTAGCCGCTTCCTCCCGCGCCGCTCAGCATGTCGGCCAGCCATTCCACGCTGGCCCGCTCCTCCTCCGACAGCCCCTCGAGGTCGGCCGGGTCGCCGGTCGGCATGCCGAGGCCGCCGGTGATGTGCACTCCGACCACGTGTTCCGGGGCCAGCGCGCCGAGCTGCGGTGAGACCAGCGCGCCTGCGTCGTTGCCGTGGACTCCGTAGCGCTGGTAGCCCAGCCGGCTCATCAGTTCCGCCCACGTGCGGGCGACCCGCTCGATGTTCCAGGGCCGCTCGTCGGCGGGCTCGGGAAACGGGGAGAACCCGAACCCGGGCAGCGAGGGGGCGACCACGTGGAAGGTCCGAGACAGTGGGCCGAGCAGATGGGTGAACTCGGCGATCGAGTTCGGCCAGCTGTGCGTGATGATCAGCGGGAGCGCGTCGGGGTCGGCGGACCGAACGTGGAAGAAGTGCACGCTCTGCCCGTCGATGTCGGTGGTGAACTGCGGGAACCTGTTCAGCCGCGCTTCCTGGGCGCGCCAGTCGTAGTCGTCCGCCCAGTACCGCACCAGCTCCTTGAGGTACGAGACGGGGACCCCGCGGCTCCACTCGGCGCCCGGCAGGCGGCTGGGCCAGCGGGTGCGGGCCAGCCGGTCGCGCAGGTCGTCCAGGTCGGCCTGAGGGATCTCGATGCGGAAGGGCCGGATGTCAGTCACGTCGTGCGTCATGAAACCCACGCTAGACAGTAATGCGGAAAGGTTCTTTCCTCATTTGCCCGGCTGGTTCGTGATCTCGATTACCCAGCTGATCAGGGACGGCCGTAAGGGCTTCGAGCCGAGACGGCCGGCCATGCGTCGCGGGTGTCAGCGGTGCTCGGGGTCGCGGATCAGAAGGCGGTCAGCTCGCCGTACCTCCGCAGGATCGTGGCGAGGTCGCCCGGCTTGTCGCGGAGCGTGCCGTCCAGGAAGGCGACCGTGGTCTCCACGGTGACGCGCGGGCCGCCGGCGCGCCCGAAAGAGCCGACGAGCGCGGGCAGGGGCGGCAGGTACAGCGGGGAGTCGGTGAAGGTGAGGTGCGCCGAGCCGGGGACGGTGAGCCGGTAGCTCGGCGCCGTGCTCAACTGGAGCACCTGCGTGAGGCGGGAGAGGTAGTCCGCCTCCTCGCCCGGCGCGATCTCGTGGGTGAGCGCGAGCACGGGCTGGTCGAACGGGCGCGGAGCGGGGTCGCGGGGGAAACCGTCCAGGACGATGACGGCGGCGAAACGCGAGTCCTGGCGCGCGGCCTGCAGGGCGGCGGCGCCGCCGAGAGAGTGGCCGGTCGCCGCGGCCCGCCGGGTGTCCAGCCGTCCGGTCAGCGGGCCCTGGATCTCGCCGCGGTGCAGCCGGCCCAGCTGGGTGAGGGCGAAGCTGAGGTCGGCGGCCCTGACCGCCGTCCACCCGGCGGCCCGCCTCGTGTCCTCCGCGTCGTCGCCGGTCGCCTTGACCCGGGTGCGGACCGTCCGGCCGTCGGCCAGGGTGACGACGGCCGAGTCGTAGGGGTGGTCGATGGCCGCGACGACGTACCCGCGGCTGGCCAGTTCCTCGGCCCAGGCGGTGTTCTGGGTGCGTACGCCGCCCAGCCCGGGGGAGAACAGCACGATGGGGAACCGTCCGCCCTTGTCGGCCACCGGGGCGTCGGGCGTCGAGCGCGCGTACGCGCGCACCGCCTCGTCCAGCATGAAGCCGGGCACACCGAGGTAGTCCGCCGTGCCGTGGGCGACGAGCCGCGCCTCCTGCTCGGTGCGGCCGAGGTATCGCGCGGGCCGGGCTCCCTCGGGATTGCCGCGCGCGGGATACCAGAGCTGCACCACGACGGTGCGCGGGTCGTCGGGCTGGGCCGTGGCGGTCTCGTCGCGATCGGGATCGGTCCACTGGACGACGGTGGTGCCGACCCCGTACGCCCCCGACGGTTCGGGGAACACGGGCAGGGGAAGCGCCCACGCCGCCCCCGCCCCGGCGACGATCAGGGCCAGGCAGGCCGCCGACCCCGGCAGTGCCACCCACCACCGGGCCCGCCACCCGGGCCGCTCGGCACGCCGTCTCAGCACAGGGAGCGCAGCCAACGCGAGCGCCATGGCCCCGCCGGCGAGGACGGGGAGAAGCTGCCAGCGGATCCCGAGCACCGCCAGGACCGCCGCGGACAGCGCGAGCGCCCCGCCGGCGACCGTTCTGACGGGCCGGCGCGCGCCGGGCGGCAGCCAGCGGGCCAGCACCAGCATGACGGCGGCCACCAGGGCCAGGAGTTCCACGAGCGACAGCCCGAGTATCGTCACATCCATGTGATCATTCTTGGCGCGCCGCCCCTGCCTGGCATCGGCTCGAAGGTCCAGACCCGCGTGCCACCCTGGTATGACCTCCGAACGGCGGGTGCGATCAGGGTCGCATGGGGTCAGGTGACACGTCCCGTGGTCGGCGTCAGGGCACGCGCCAGTACTGTCGCTTGTCCCTGTCGCGCACGACGACGCCGATTCTGGTCAGTTCCTTGCGCAACTCCCTGGCGTCGTCGCCCTTGTCCCCCTTCAGCGCCTGGGCGCGGGCGGCGAAGACGGCGTCGGCGCCGTCGGGGAGGCCGGAGGCGCCGGGCACCCAGAGCCGGTAGGCGTCGTCGTGCGGGTCCGTCTCCGCCCAGCCGTACCCGTGCTTGGTGAAGGCTCTGGACAGGCGTTTCGCGCTCAGGTCGGTCTCCTCCCTCGCGGCCTCCCGGCCGTGATGGCCGAGCAGAACGAGCTGCTTGCCGTCCTTGAACGCCAGGGCGATCTCACCCCCGTCGACGACCTGGGTCTCGTCCCTGGTGGAGAGCGTCACCTGCGCGTCGGAGACGGCGACGGTCAGGGCTTCGTGCAGGGCGGTGAGACCCAGCAGCAGGCCCGCGACGGCGCCCACGGCGACGGCGCCGATGGTGAGCCCCGGCTCGGGGAACGAGCTGAGCAGCTTGGCCGGGCCCTGGAACGGCGCCCACGGCAGGGTCACGAGCCATCGCGCCAGCAGCTTCACCAGCCAGCCGACCAGGGCGCCGCCCGCGACGCAGACCAGCATCACGAGCAGGGCGGAGTCGGCGACGACGGTGGCCTCAGGATGTCTACCGGCTTTCACGTCATTCGAACATACCGTCACCGAAGGCCGGCCGGCGGGCGCGCGCCTCGACGGCGACCAAAGTCGGAAGACCGTCGACTTTGGGAGGGGGTGGTCAGGATCAGGCGACGCACACACGCGCGGGTCCGGGCGAGCCGCCGGGGTCCCGGCGGGTCAGTGCGAGCGTTCGGTCCCGACGAGGAGGACGCGGGAGCGCGCGTCCAGCGCGAGTGCGGCGCGCGTGTCGGCGTCCATGGACAGCAGCCCCGCCGCGCCCGCCGCCCCGCACGGCGAGAGCCGTACTCCCTGGCCGGCCAGGGAGCGTGCGGCGTCCTCGGCCTGCTCGTCGGTGATGGTCACGAACGCGTCGGCCAGGCGTGCGAGCAGCCGCCAGGCCAGCAGGGACGGCTCGCGGCAGTCGAGCCGCCCCAGCGTCGTCCGCCCGCCGCCGACCCTGGAAGGCCGGCCCTCCATCGCGCTGACCATCAGGCAGGGGGCGGCCTCCGGTTCCACGACGACGATCCTGGTCTCCTCGCCCCAGCGGTCGCGCACGTAGCTGGCGGCGGCGCCGGCCAGCCCGCCCACGCCCGCCTGGACGAACACGTGGGTGGGTGCCGTGCCGATCTCGGCGAACAACGTGGTGTAGCCGCGCATGATGTCGAGCGGGACGTCGGTGTAGCCCTCCCACGAGCTGTCGGCCACCAGCGGCGCTCGGTCAGGCCATGACATTCGTCGTGGAGGTCGAGATGGAGCGCGAACGGTCGGAGGTGCTCGACTCGTTCCGCTATCAGGTGGACGCCGACCCGAACGTGCAGCAGTGCTACTACGTGACGGGCGCCTACGACTTCGTGCTGATCGTGATCGCGCGGGACATGGAGGACTTCGAGGAGTTCACGCAGCGGACGTTCTTCGACAACACCAACGTCCGCCGCTTCACCACCAGCATCGTGATGCGTCCGGTCAAGGTCGGCCTGACACTGCCCCTGCCCATGCCGCGGACGTGACCGCCCGCGGCACGAGTCCGCCGGGAACGGCCACCAGGACTCCGGCCGGGCACTCACCCGGCCACGATCGCCGGGCGGGCCAGTTCGCGGTAGCGGCCGGAGTGGAAGACCAGTGGGTCCCCTCCGGCGCGCTGGTAGCGTTCCACCTCGCCGACGAAGATGTGATGGTCACCGCCGCCGAAGGTCGAGACCGTACGGCAGGCGAAGCCGGCCAGGGCGCCGGCCAGCATCGGCAACGGGTGGTCGAGCAGCTCCACCCCGGCGAACTTGTCCGGCGCGGGCGTGGCGAAGCGCCTGGACAACTCGCCCTGCCCCGCGGCCAGCACGTTGACCGCGAAGCGCCCTGCCCGCAGGAACAGCGGCGCGCTGGGGGCCCGGTCCGACAGGCACCAGAGCACCAGCGGAGGGTCGAGCGAGACCGAGGTGAAGGAGTTGACCGTCACCCCGGCCCGCTCGCCGTCGGCCACCGTGGTGACGACCGCCACCCCGGTGGCGAACTGCCCGAAGGCGTCACGCAGCGACCTCATGCCGCGACCCGGTCGAGATAGGCCTGGGCCAGGGCGCCGTCCATGAACCATTCGGCGTAGTCGGCCGGGTCGTCGAAGCCGTTGACGAAGCGGGAGGCGATGTCCTGGAACCGGCCTGCCGCGCCCAGAAGCGCCAGATGGTGCGGTTCGGCCGGGGCGAGCAGGGCGTTGGTCCAGCTCGTGACATGCCGGGCCTGCGCCCAGAACCGGTCGAAGGTCTGCTGCATCCACACGGCGTCGAACGGCCGGCCGCCGCGCTCCAGGATCGCCTGGAGGTAGATCGCCGCGCACTTGGCGGCGTTGTTGCTGCCCTGCCCGGTGATGGGGTCGTTGAGCACCACCACGTCGGCGACGCCCAGCACGGGCGCGCCCGAGGGCAGGACGGCGACGGGGTGACGCACCGTGGGAGCGAAGCGGCCGGTCAGCACGGCGTTGGCGTCGGTGAGCTCGATCCCGGCGCAGCGTTCGGCCTCCCAGGGGAGGAAGTCCGCCAGGATCCTGCGGGCCTGATCCAGATGCGCGCCGGGGCCGTCCAGGCCGCCCCAGCAGTCCATCGGGCCGCCCGGCGTACCCTCGAACACCATGATCTCGCAGGGGCCGGTGTGGGTCAGCGCGGGGAAGACGAAGTACTCGCCGAGGCCGGGCAGGAGGTTGAAGCAGACGGCCGAGTGTTCCGGGCGCGGCCGCAGTCCGTTGACGTAGAGGAGCGCGAGCGCGCGCTGCGGGCTGCCGTACGGCGAGCGGGCCGCGTCCCGCTGGAAGAGCGAGGCGACCTGTCCCTTGCCTGCCGCGACCAGGACCAGGTCGTACCGGGCGGCGTAGCGCTCGAGATCCTCGGCCGTCGCGTCATGGATGACGACCTTGCCGCCGAGTCGTTCGACCTCGGCCAGCCAGGCCGGCATCTTCATCCGCTGGTCGACCGAGACCGCGGGGGTGTGCAGCCGGGCGGACCAGCCGATCGCCTTGCCGCCCTCGGGGCCGGGCACCGACAGTTCGATGCCCTCGATGGGCGGGCAGGCACCGGCCCACCAGTCCAGGCCGAGGGCGCGCTCGTGCGCCTGGGCGGTGCCGAACATGGCCTGGCCGGACATCACCCGGCCGTCCCTGAGGGACTCGGCGGTGCGGTTGGACACGACGGTGACGTCGTAGCCGTTCTGGAGGAGGCCGATGGCCAGGTGCAGTCCGGCCTGACCGGCGCCGACGACGAGAATGCTGCGCATGGTGGGTGTTCCTTCTGTCAGATGGTGGTGTTCGATCGGCGCCTGATTCGAAGGTATGGCAGGCCCGCCGGCCGAGCCATCCGCTGAGCGCGGATGTCATCCACCTGGCGCGAACCGCAGCGTCTCCGAAGGGCTCTGGCCGAATCGGCGGCGGTACAGCGCGGCGAACCGCCCCTGGTGCAGGAAGCCCCAGCGGGCCGCCACCGTCGTGACCGTGGCCCGTGCGGGGTCCCCGGCCGCGAGTTCCTCGTGCACGCGCGTCAGCCGTACCTGCCTGAGGTAGGCCATCGGGGTGAGCCCGAGATGCGCGCGGAAGCCCTCCTGGAGCGAGCGGCCGCTGACCGCCACGGCCCTGGCGACGTCGTCCGTGGTGAGCGGGAGATGGGCGTGTCCCTCGATGAACTCCATGGCCCGGCGCACCACCTTCGGCAGCGCGGGCGGGCGGGGCGCGCTCAGCCGCTCCAGGTAGTTGGACGGCTGCATGGTGAGCAGCGAGGTGATCAGCGCGTTCTCCAGATGCGCGACGGCCAGCGGCTGGACGGCCAGCCCGTCGTCGTGCTCGGCCTCCCGGACGATCAGGTCGACCATGCCTCGCCAGGCCCTGGCCCAGCCCGCGGCCATGTCCACACCGAGATCGAAGATGATCGGCCGGTCGAGCGGCTCGCCCAGCATCTGCTCCAGCGAGCGCTCCATCGCGGTGCGCTCGAACTTGACCAGCAGCTGGGGGCAGCCCGCCGCCCAGCGCATGTCGAGGTGGCGCTCTGGTGAGGGCAGCGCGGCCGTGGACGGCGTGGAGACGATCTCCTTGTCGCCACCCCTGATCAGGCTGCGGCCGGCGAGGGGGAGCATGAAGAGGAAGAACGTGCCCAGGTCGCCCGGCTCGATGCGGACATCGGACCCGTAGTCGAGGTAGCTGACGCGGACCGATCCGAACTGGACGGAGTTGAACCGGGCCGACAGCGGGACGTCGTCTCCTGCCAGGTCCAGCCGGTGCGGGCAGAACACCTTGGCCACCTCGTCGCGGACCTCGTCGAGGTCGGTGCTGGCGAAGATCGGTCGGTTGCTGAGAAGCACAGCAGATGATCCCCGGTCCGTGCCCCGGCGTTCCAGGTAAAACGACGCACACCGACCGGCTTCATCAGGGCCGCGCGCCTCAAGAAGGGAGCCTGCTCTTCGCTTGATCGCCATCTCGTGTCAATGGTCCGGATCTCTACCTTTGTCACGCTGTCGGCCATGTCTCATGGCCTCTCACGACGTTCCCTCCTCGCCCTCGGCGCTGGAGTGGTCGCAGGTTCGCTCCTGCCCCCCTCTGTTCACCGCGCGCTGGCGATGCCCGTCCCCCAGGGCGGACTGTCCGCCATCAAGCACGTGGTCTTCCTCATGCAGGAGAACCGCTCCTTCGACCACTACTACGGCGGCCTGCGAGGCGTGCGCGGCTTCGGCGACCGCAACGCCGTACGGCTGAAGACCGGCAAGCCGGTCTTCGAGCAGCCCAACGGGGCGGGCAGCGTGCTGCCGTTCCCCGTCCGTGAGGCCGCCGACCTGGTCGGCAAGGACCTGCAGTGGATCAACGCACTCGCCCACGGCTGGAACGACGGCCAGCGGGCCGCGGCCCAGGGCTGGCACGACGGCTGGATCCCGGCCAAGAGCCCCGCCACCATGACCTTCTACCGCCGCGAGGACATCCCGCTCCAGTACGAGCTGGCCGACACCTTCACCATCTGCGACAACTACCACTGCTCCGTGCTGTCGTCGACGAGCCCGAACCGCAACTACCACGTCTCCGGCCACACCGGCTACGAGCCAGGCACCACGAAGCGCGCCATCGACAACGCCGCCTACTCCGAGGACACCCACAAGGGCTACACCTGGGCGAACGCCGGCGAGATCCTGCAGGCGGCGGGACGCTCGTGGAAGGTCTACCACGAGTGGGACAACTACCAGGACAACAACCTGGAGTTCTTCGCCCGCTTCCGGCAGATCGCCCGCAAGGCGCTGCGGGGCGACTACAAGAGCATGGATTCCTTCTACTCCGCGGTGCTCGGCGCGCCGGAGGCCGAACGGCAGCGACTGCTCGCCCGCCTGGACGAGGGCGTGGCCACGCTGGACGCCGAGGAGCGCGTCCTGTTCGACCGGGCGCTGCGCCGCGTGCCCGCCGAGCAGCTCGCGGCCGCCTTCCGTGCCGACGTCGAGGCCGGCACGCTGCCCGAGGTCAGCTACATCGTCCCCTCGGCCGCCGACTCCGAGCACCCCAGCGCCTCCTCGCCGATCCAGAGCGCCCGCATCACCTACGACATCCTCGACGCCATCGCCTCCCACCCGGAGACCTGGCAGTCGACCGCGGTGTTCATCACCTACGACGAGAACGACGGCTTCTTCGACCACGTGCCACCGCCGCTGCCGCCCGCCGAGCAGACCGACGACTGGTACGACGGCAAGCCCATCGGCCTGGGCATCCGCGTGCCGATGACGATCGTCTCCCCGTGGACCGCGGGCGGCTATGTCGCCTCTCAGATCTTCGACCACAGCTCCACCTGCCGCTTCCTGGAGACGTGGCTGGGCGTGCGCTTCCCCGACATCACCCCCTGGCGCCGCACGGTCGCCGGCGACCTCACCTCCGCCTTCGACTTCACCGGTACGGCACAGCCGCCCGCCCCGGCCCAGCCCGCCCAGGTGCCCGCCTTCAGCGGCCGGTGGAAGCCCACGCCCCCCGCGCAGCAGGCCATGCCGGAGCAGGAACCGGGCACCAAGCCCGCGCGAGCTCTGCCGTACCAGCCGAACGCCTGGGTCCGCGCGCTCGGGAAGGAACTGGAGCTGACGCTCGGCAACGCCGGCGGGGAGAGCATGCACATGACGCTCTACCCGTACCGGGGCGAGTTCGCGCTCCCGCTCCACCTGGACGTGCTGGGGGTGACCACCCGGCGGGTGCCCGTGGACGGCGCCTATGACCTCGTGCTGACCGGGCCGAACGGGTTCCGGCGGGAGTTCGCCGGTTCCCTTGCGGGCGCGGCGGGCCGGGTCGAGGTGCGCTCGGTGATCGACATCGACCCGCGCAAGGTGCGCGTCGAGATCGCCAACCTGGGCGACGCGAAGGTCAAACTGGACGTGCGGGCACTCGCCTACGGGGACAAGGAGCAGGCCGTACCGCTCGGGCCCGGGCAGTACAAGCAGGTGGTGTGGCCGGTGGAGGACGCCCAGGGGTGGTACGACCTGGAGATCACCTGTGCGGACGATCCGTCGTTCCGCCGCCGCCTGATGGGCCACGTCGAGAACGGGAGGCCGAGCATCACCGGCTAGCCGAGCCTGCGGCGTGAAGAGAGCGGCGGCCCCGGTCATGGGGCCGCCGCATCGGCGTTTTCGCCGAGCTCAGGCGGCGGCTCCGCCCACGCGCACGCGCGGCGAAGATCTCCTTTCATATCCTCGTCCAGCCGGTGGCGTCATGGTCCGCCGCGAACGGCCGCTCATCCGTACCCGCCGGAGGCGGCGTCCGACTCCACCGGCCGTGAAAGCGGAACGCCTCATCGGTTGAGTGAGAGATGTGACTGCCAATTCGACGGTCCCGGATCTCGCCGATCCGCGGGGGACGGTCAGCGACGAGGTCCTGGTGGAGCTCTCGCGCCGGACACCCGAGCGGTTCGGCGAGATCTACGACCGGTATGTGAGCGACATCCACGCCTACCTGGGCAGGCGGCTCGGCCCGCAGGCCGCTGACGACCTCACGGCCGAGGTGTTCCTGGCCGCGTTCAGGAAGCGTGAGACGTTCGATCCCCGGCGTGGCGCGGTCCGTCCCTGGCTGTACGGCTTCGCCGGCAACGTCATCGCGCTGCACCGGCGTGCTGAGCTCCGGCGGCTGGCGGCGCTGCAGCGCAGCGCGGGCGGGGACGACGCCTGGGAGCACAGCCACGAGGACGGCGTGCTCACCCGCGTGGACGCCGTGAGCGCACAGGGGCGGCTCGCGGCCGAGCTGCTCGCGCTGTCCGACGGAGACAGGGACGTGCTGCTGCTGAGCGCGCTGGGCGAGCTGAGCCATGAAGAGGTGGCCAAGGCGCTGGACATCCCGTACGGCACCGTCGGATCCCGCCTGTCCCGGGTGCGAAGGAAGCTCCGTGCCGCCCTGGGCGGCGTCAACCCCTTGCGTGGAGGCTCTGATGAATGACTACCAGGCGGTGCGGGAACTGCTGCCCGCGCCGCCCCTGTCGCCCGAGGTCGAGCGGGCCGGACGCGAGCGGCTGGCCGGCGCGTTCGCCCAGGAGCGGGTACGGCGGGGCCGCAGAGCAGCCAGGTGGGGCGCGTTCGGGCTCGTCCTGGCCGGGGCCGCCGCGGCGGCCATCGCGATCGCGCCGACGACGCCCCCGAAAGCGCCCGCCACCTCTGGCACGGTCGCTCACGCGGACGGCAAGCGGTTCCTGCTGGTCGCGGCGGAGTCGGTGGCTGCCATGCCTGACGAGGGCGCGTGGTGGGGCCGTACGGAGGTCAACGGCCGGCAGTTCCGCGAGCCTGGCGGCCGGTACGTCCTGCGCGAGAGCGAGTCGGTCGAGACCTGGATCCCCGCGGACCCTGAAGGGCGCACCTGGTACCGCCAGACGCCTCAGGGAACCAAGCCCGCGACGCCCCAGGACGAGGCGGCCTGGCGCGCCGACGGCTCGCCGACGTCATGGACGTACGACAAGCCCTCGCAAACGGGACGCGCCGGTGTCGTCCGGGCGGAGCCCGGCGAGCAGTGGACCTGGTCGACCGAGGACTGGGACTTCCGGATCCTCACAGCGGGCAAGCCGCTGACCAAGATGAGTGAGGTGCCCGACACCCCCGAGGGGCTCAGGGCGTTCTTCGACGCCGACGACCGTACGACCATCGACACCGCGGCGCGGCTGCTGTTCTTCGCGCCGGTGACGAGTGAGACCAGGGCCGCCGCCTACCGGCTGCTCGCCTCAGCGCCCGGCGTCACCACCGTCGGGCAGGTAAGCGACGCGCTGGGCCGTGCAGGGCAGGCGATCGAGTACGAGTCCGGCGAGTTCGCCCCGCCGGACTACGCGGGGGCGACCAGGACCCGGCTGGTGATCGACCCCGTCTCCGGCAGACCACTTTCCATCGAAACCCGCGCCGTCGCAGACGGCCTGCTCCTGATGTACACCGCGATCCAGGACAGCCGCTGGGCGGACGACAACCCGTTGAAGGAGAACGAATGAGATCCACCCTGACCCTTACCGTCGCCGCTGGGCTGATCTTCGCCGGCGCGGGCGCCGCCCCGGCGTCCGCCGACGCGCCGAAGGGGGCGTACTGGCGGGTCGAGACGGTCTTCACCAGGACTCATCCCCACGCGGTCGGCAGTGGCTACCACCTGACCGAGCGCAGCGTCAGCGTCGACTGGCTGTCGCCCGAGGGCAAGAGCTGGGGCGGATACAGGGAGCTGGGGGCCAGGCCCGCGACCGAGAAGGACGAGGCGGCCTGGCGCGCCGACGGGTCGCCGACCACATGGGCTTACCGCACGGAGGGCATGAAGATCCGTCTGTCCACCGAACCGGGCAAGGGCTTCGTCGGGACGGACAAGAAGCGGCCTGACGGGTTCCGCCTGGGCGAGAAGTACGTGACCTTCCAGCAGCTCCAGTCGTTGCCCACTGACGTCGAGGCGCTCAGGAAGTACCTCGTCGCGGACGTCAACGCCTGGATCGACAAGTCCGCGGAAGAGGCCAAGACCACCGCCCCGAAGGCGACGAAGAACGACTGGCTGGTCAACCTCGACCGATACGTCGCCGGGATGGCCACCGAACTCCTGTACGTGAACCCCGCGCCCGACAAGGTCAGGGCGGCCGCCTACCAGGTACTCAAGACCACCAAGGGCGTCAGCGACCTCGGCCGGGCGAAGGACCCGCTGGGCCGCCCCGGCCAGAAGCTGGCGCTGCCGGTTCCCTCCAACAAGGACTCGGTGCTCAAGCAGCAACTCCTCGTGGACACCGAGGCCATGACGCTGCTGGCCGAGTACACCGACCTCAAGGACGGCGGCAAGGCGGTGCTCGGCAAGTCCGGCGTCAAGACGTTCGAGGCCGGGTGGACGAACGACAAGCCTGCGGTTCCCGACGCGCGCTGATCGGTTGCCGCGGTCCTGACGCCCACGTCAGGGCCGCGGCCGCTGCGGTCGCTCCACGTGTCAGGCGTCGAATCGGCGGCGTGAGGACTCGATGTGCGCGAGGTACCGGTGGGTCCAGTCACACATTCCATGGACCGTCTCTCGTAGGGCTCGGCCCGGCTCGGTGAGGGTGTACTCCACCCGCGGCGGCACGGTCGGATGCACTGTCCGCCCGACCAGGCCGTTGCGCTCCAGCATGCGCACGTTCTGGGTGAGCATCTTGTGGCTGATGCCCTCGACCTCGTTCCGCAACTCGCCGAAGCGCAGGGTGCCCTCTCCCAGAGCCTCGATGATCAGGAGCGCCCACTTGTTGGCGACGTCCGAGAAGATCTCCCGCGCCAAGGAGTCCGCGCGCGTCAGATCCGCTTCTTCGGGTGAGCCCCTGAACTTCTTGGTCACCATAAGGTTCCTCAGTCACTGAAAAGTGCGTTCTTCCATGTCAGCGGACACTCTCCTACAGTTCCCGAGTTACCACAAGAGACCACGAGGCGGTCGTGGTCCGGTGGAAGCGAGCCCACGGGCTCTGACGACAAGGAGAAGGTCAACATGGCCATCACACTGGTGAACCCCGGCGGATTGCCGGAAATCGACGCCTACCGGCAGGTGTCGATCGCGTCTGGGTCGAAGCTGGTCTTCATCGCGGGGCAGGTCGCCTGGGATGCCGATGGAGTCACGGTCGGCGAGGGCGACCTCGCCGCTCAGGTCGAACAGTGCTACCTCAACATCGGCACCGCCCTGGCCGGGGTCGGTGCCTCCTTCGACGACGTGGCGAAGCTGACCGTCTACGTGGCCGACTGGACTCCCGACAAGATGCCCCTGTTCCTGGAGGGCGTCGCCCGGGCGGCCGCGAAGCTCGGGGTCACTCCGGTACCGCCGGGCACGCTGCTGGGCGTTGCCTCACTGGCCGTACCCGGCCATCTGGTCGAGGTCGAGGCCACCGCGGTCATCGACTGACCCTCGAGCTCGTTCTTGCCTCGACGCCTCCCACCGTGAGCGGGTTCCGCCGGTCCGGCCGAACCGATCAGAGGCCTTCCGTTCGGCCTTCGTCACCCGCTGCGGCGCCCTGCCTGGGCGCTCAGGCACGAACGCGAGGGGGCCGCCTTGAGTGACTCGACTCCACGTCACAGGCGTCGGCCGATCGTGAGGACGGCCGACCAGTGGCGGGTGAGTCGTCCGTCAGGGCGTGCGGCGAGGAGGCGGCGTACCTCCTGGTAGAGGTGCTCCCGCTTGGCGGGCTCCATGGCGATATGGCCGGAGAACGTGTCGAGCAGAGCGATGTATTCGTCCGCCGTGTAGCGCAGGGCCCACACATAGCGCCGGGTTCCGACCACCGCGAACTGTCCGGAGGCGTCGAACTCGGCGGCGATGGGGTCGGGCTGGTCCTCGGGCGCCGGCCACGGGCCGGGATGGCCTTCGCCGATGTCCTCGTAGACCTTCGTGTGCTTTGGCCGAGGCGAAGACGGCGTCACAGCTCGTCGCGGTACCAGGCCTCGGCCTCGGCGTTCAGCGCGTTCTCGTCCGGCTTCGGCGGTCGCGCCTGACCGATCCAGCGGAGCAGACACCCCGCGAGCTGGGCCACGTTCTCCGGCTGCGCGGACCCATGGACGGTGAAGTACGTGACGATCGGGCCGGTGAGGGGATCGTCCACGTCACAGTGGGCGCACACCAGAAGTTCACTGGTGCCGCGAACCTGGTTGCCCGACGCGTTCGTCCAGGTGTGGGGGAGGCGCAGGACGGCGAGGACGTCGCCGGTACGGCATCGCGGGCACGCCCGGCCGCGGCTCATGCCTGACCGATCGCGCCGGCGCCGAGCAGGGCCTTGACATCGCCGTGAAACGCCGGCTGCGGTGTGACCTGGAAGGGCTGGAGGTTCAACAGCACGCTCTTGGCGCCGTGGCGGTGGACGAGCACGTGCACGGGTGCTCGGCCGGGATGGGCGGTCAGGATGTACTTCAACTCCTGGACGAGCCGCACGTTCAGCTGGGCTTCCTGGATCGAGATCACCACAGGCGGCCCGGTGTGCGCCTGGGAGACGTCGAGGAGGGTGATCTCCTCACCGTAGACGCTCATCGTCTCGTCGCGTACGTTGATCCGTCCTCGCATGGATATCACGCGGTCCTGAGCAAGCGCTTCGCCGTACAGGGTGTAGGTCTTGGGGAAGATCAGGCACTCCACGGCGGCGTCGTGGTCTTCGAGGGTGACGATCGCCCACGGGCTGCCCTGCTTGGTGACCTTGCGTTGCAAGCCGGCGATGATGCCGCTGACCCGGGCCGGGCCGTCCTGCCGCCCGGAGGCGAGCAGGTCGGCGATGGTGGTGTCGCGGTTGGCGGCCAGGGCGGGTTCGGCGCCGTCGAGTGGGTGGCTGGAGACGTACAGGCCGAGCATCTCGCGTTCGAAGGCCAGGAGGCCGGCCTTGTCCCACTCGCCCTCGGGGATCGCGATCGAGAAGGCGGTGCTCTGGCCCGGCTCCCCGAACAGCGAGTCCTGGCCGTGGGCCTCGTTTCGCTTGACGTCGGCGATCGCGTCGACGGCCTGCTCGTGGACCGCTACCAGGGCCTTACGGTGATGGCCCAGGCTGTCGAAGGCGCCGGCCTTGGCGAGTGACTCGATGACGCGCTTGTTGCAGACGACGGAGGGCACCTTGGCCAGGAAGTCGTTGAAGTCGGCGTAAGGGCCCTTGGCCTCCCGGGTGGTGACGATGGCGTCCACGACGCCGGCGCCGACGTTGCGGACGGCTCCCAGGCCGAAGCGGATGTCGGAGCCGACGGCGGCGAAGTCCAGTCGGCTGGCGTTGACGTCGGGAGGCAACACCCTGATGCCCACGCGTCGGCAGTCGGCCAGGTAGACGGCCATCTTGTCCTTGTCGTCGCCGACCGAGGTGAGCAGCGCGGCCAGGTACTCCTGCGGGTGGTTGGCCTTGAGGTAGGCGGTCCAGTAGGAGATCAGGCCGTACCCGGCGGTGTGCGACTTGTTGAAGCCGTAGCCGCTGAAGGGGACCAGGACGTCCCAGACCGCCTTGATGGCCTCCTCGGAGAAGCCGTGTCCGCGCATGCCCGCCGAGAACCTGTCCCATTCGGCGTCCAGGACCTCCTTCTTCTTCTTGCCCATGGCTCGGCGCAGCATGTCCGCAGCGCCGAGGGAGTATCCGGCGAGCCGCTGGGCGATGGCCATCACCTGCTCCTGGAAGACCACCAGATGGAAGGTGTCGCCCAGGATGGGCTCCAGAGCCTGCTCCAGCTCGGGGTGGATCGGCTCGACCGGCTGCCTGCCGGTCTTGCGCAGCGCGTAGTTGGTGTGGGCGTTCATCTCCATCGGGCCTGGCCGGTACAGCGCGTTCACCGCGGCGATGTCGGTGAACGTGGTGGGCTGCATGAGTCTCAGCAGGACCCGCATGCCGGCGCTGTCCAGTTGGAAGACCCCGAGCGTGTCACCGCGCGCCAGCAGTTCGTACGTCGTCGCGTCGTCGAGCGGGGTCTCCAGGATGTCGAGGTCGACGCCCTTGTTGGCGCGGACGTTCGCGATCGCGTCACCGATGACGGTGAGGTTGCGCAGGCCGAGGAAGTCCATCTTCAGCAGGCCCATGTCCTCGGCCTGCGTGAACGGGAAGCCGGTGATGACCGGTCCGTCGGCCTTGGGCTTGACCAGCGGGACCACGTCGACCAGAGGCTCGCTGGACAGGATCACGCCCGCGGCGTGGATGCCGGTACCCCGGGTGAGGCCCTCGAGGCCGGCCGCGGTATCGATCACCCGCTTGACGTCGGCATCCTGCTGGTAGAGCTGGCGCAGTTCGGCCGCCTCGCCGTGGCGGGCGTGGCGGGAGTCGTGGATCGCGGCCAGCGGGATCTCCTTTCCGCCGTCGGCCGCGGGGAAGCTCTTGGTGATGCGGTCGCCCAGGGCGTACGGCAGGCCCAGCACCCGGCAGGAGTCCTTGATGGCGGCCTTGGCCTTGATGGTGCCGAAGGTGACGATCTGGCAGACATGGTCCTCGCCGTACTTGCGGGTGACGTAGTCGATCACCTCGTCGCGCCGCCGGTCGTCGAAGTCGAGATCGACGTCCGGCATGGAGATGCGTTCGGGGTTGAGGAACCGCTCGAAGATCAGCTTGTGCTCGATCGGGTCGAGCTGGGTGATGCCCGTGCAGTACGCGACGATCGAGCCGGTGGCGGATCCGCGGCCGGGACCCAGGCCGATGCCGTTGTCGCGGGCGTAGCGGCAGATGTCGGCGACCACCAGGAAGTAGCCGGGAAAGCCCATGGTGTCGATGACCGACAGCTCGTAGTCGATGCGGTCGAGCACCTCCTGCTGCGGGTCGCCGCCGTAGCGGCGGCCTGCCCCCTCCAGGGTCTCCTTGCGCAGCCAGCTCGACTCGCTCTCGCCCTCGGGCACGGGGAAGCGCGGCGTCAGGTCCCGATGGGCGAACACCTCGCCGTAGTCGCCGACCCGCTCGGCGATCAGAAGCGTGTTGTCGCACGCGCCCGGCACCTCGCCGTCCCACAGGGCGCGCATCTCCTCGGCCGGTTTGATGAAGTAGCCGGTACCGCTGAAGCGGAAGCGGTCTTCGTCGGCGAGCCGCTTGCCGGTGCCGACGCACAGCAGCGCGTCATGCGCCCCGGCCTGGCTCTCGGTGACGTAGTGGGAGTCGTTGGTGGCCAGGGGCGGCAGGCCGAGCTCCCTGCCCAGCTTGAGCAGTTGCTCGCGGACCCGGCGCTCGATCGCGAGGCCGTGGTCCATCAGCTCCAGGAAGTAGTTGTCCTTGCCGAAGATGTCGCGATAGCGCGCGGCGGCCTCGACGGCCTGGGCGTACTGGCCGAGCCGCAGCCTGGTCTGCACCTCCCCGGACGGGCAGCCGGTCGTGGCGATGATCCCGTCGCCGTGTTCGGCGAGCAGCTCATCATCCATGCGCGGATATTTCTGGACGTGCCCTTCGAGCCAGGCCCTGGACTGCAGGCGGAAGAGGTTGCGCAGGCCCTGGGCGTTCGCCGCCCACATCGTCATGTGCGTGTACAGGCCGCGGCCGGAGACGTCCCCGCCCTCGCCGGTGTCGTCGTCGGACCGGCGCAACGAGAGGTTGTCGCTGTAGAACACCGGCTTGCGATGGTGCCGCGAGGCGGGAGCGACGTAGCTCTCGATGCCGATGATCGGCTTGATGCCCGTCTTGCGCGCCGTCTGGTAGAACTCGTACGCCCCATGCACGTTGCCGTGGTCGCTCATCGCCACGGCCGGCATGCCCAGCCGTGCCACCTCGTCCATCAGCAGGCCGACCTTGGCCGCCCCGTCGAGCATGCTGTACTCGGTGTGCACGTGGAGATGCACGAAGGATCCCACCGGAACCACGCCCCTCGGTTGTAGGCTCAGCCGCGAACCCGAGCATTCGACCCGAGAGCAGGCGCGGTTGTCCAACAATCGACACGCCGACGACCCACAACCAACGGTGGTTCACACGGCCGACCTGGATCTCGCTACGGTCCGCGCCTTCGTCGCCGTCACCGAGGACCGCTACTTCAGCGAGGCCGCCGCCACGCTGGGCATCACGCAGCAGGCCGTCTCCAAGCGGATAGCGAAGCTGGAGTCCGACCTCGGCGTGCGGTTGTTCTCCCGTACGCGCACAGGGGCCGAGCTCACGAAGGACGGCGGGGCGTTCCTCCACCACGCGCGCGCCCTTGTCGGCATCGCCGACCAGGCGCTCGAGATGTTGCAGGCCCGACGCCGGTCACTGCGCGTCGACGTACTGGACACCCGGCTGGCGTCCCTCGACGTGATCCGGGCATTTCACCAGACCGCCGAGGGTGTGGAGATCGACATCGTCACCTCCAACGGGCTCAGATCCGCCCGCGGCGCGCTCGCCCACGGATCCATCGACGCCGCCTTCGCCCGGGTCAGCGGGACACTGGAGGACGATCTGGTGTCCATGCCGGCCTACCTGGAGCAGGCGCACCTGCTGGTGGGGCGCGACCACCCCCTGGCGGGCCTGCCACAGGTGAAGACGGCACAGCTGTCCGGGATGACCGTGTGGATGCCCGGCAACGCCGCCGGCAGCGAGTGGGCCGAGTTCTGGGACCTCTTCGGCGCCGCCTTCGACATCCGGATCGACACCTCCGGCCCCGACTTCGGCTGGGAGTACTTCGTGGAGGAGGTCGGCGCAGGCGAACGCATCGGCCTCGCGGGCGAGTGGTGCCGCCTGCCCAGCCATCCGCGTACTGTCCAGATCCCGGTCATCGACCCCGCGCCCATGTACCCGTGTTCGCTGCTTTGGCACCGGCAGAACCATCACCCGGTGCTGGCCCCGCTCACCCGCTTCATCGAGAGTCGCTTCCGGCCTTACGACCCGCGACACCAATGGCTGCCGGCCCCCGACCGCGCCACCTTCACCATGGACCTGGACGGGGGTTTCTCGCCTCCTACTTGATGGACGTGCAGTTGACTCGGGAGGGCCGCACCGTATGCCGTGCGGGCGGCCTGGACACCGCGTGGCTATTCGCGGGGCAGCGTGCGGGCGAAGTGGGCCGCTGCGGCGTCCGCCGCCGTCGTGACCTGCGGTTCCTGGTCATAGAAGGCGAACTGGTCGCCCTCGGTCCAGACGAACTCCTTGGGACCGGCCAGCGCCGCGTGGAAGCGCCGCGCCCCGTCCGGGATGGCGGCGTTCTCGCTGTGGACGAGCAGGACGGGCTGGGTGAGGCGGGAGGCAAGGGAGATCGAGTCGTAGCCGAGCCAGCCCGGCCATGCCATCACCGCGAAGCGGTTGGGCCACTGCGGGAGCCCGCCGCGGTCGGGGTTGAGGTAGAAGTCGATGTCGAACGGCATGGCGGCGCGAGGGTCGGAGCCGCTGACGACAGGCACGTACTCGACCTCGCCCGTCGCCTCGTACTTCGCGCGTGCCCGTGCGGCATCGGCGAGCTTGCCCGCGACGCCCTCCTCGCCGCCGTACACCTCCCGGCAGATCTCGGGGTCGTGCAGCCAGGGCGCGACGAGCGCCAGCGACCGGACGCGGGGGTCGTCGACGGCGTTCCCGCTCATGTACATCGCGGCCGCGCAGACGCCGAGGGCGCCGAGACGGCCGGCGTCCACTGCAGGATGTTCGGCGAGGAAGGTAACCGCGTGGTTGATGTCGCGGACCTTCCGTTCCGGCACCTCGTAGTCGCGAGGCTCGCCCTCGGACTCGCCGTAGCCGGTGAAGTCGAAGGACAGGGCGGCGAACCCGCGGTCGGCGAGCCGTTCGGCGTACCGGTCGGCCATCAGCTCCTTGACGCTCGTCCAGGTGCCCGCCACCACGATGCCCGGCACCGGGCCGGCGCCGCTGGGCAGAAACAGGTTCCCGGTCAGCGCCACGTCGCCGGCGGAGAACTTCACCTTCTGCACGGTGGTCATGAACGTTCGCTCCTTCGATCAGTTCGCATAGGTCAGTTCGGCTTTGGTGATGGACGAGCCGTCGACGGTGAAGGCGTAGTAGGCATCGAAGCCTCCCTGGCCGCCGGGGGCGAAGCGCACCAGGAGGCGCTGGTGACCGGGCCGGTTCTCGGCGACCCTGATGACGGTCAGGCTTCCGCCGATGACCTCGGCCCGGGCCCAGTCGCGGATCGCGGCGCGGCCCTTGAAACGCCGCCCGACGTCAATGAGCTCCGCGTCGGCGGCGAACGCTCCAGCCAGCGCGTCGAGGTTGCGGCCGTTGACCGCGCTGACGTAGGTGTTCACCGGCGCGAGCAGCCCGCCCGTCCCTTCCTGCGGGGTGTCCGCGCAGGCGGCAGGCGTCTTCGCGGGGTCCTCGGCGGACAGCTCCCGGGCGACGGCCTTGATGTTCTCCTGCACGATGGTCGGAAGGTCCGCGACCGGCGGATAGCCGGGGTAGGCGCGGTCCAGCTCGGCGATGATCGACTTCTGCTCGCCGGGGCCGACCGTCCTGCCCTCGGGCGAGTCCGGGGCGACGGTCGGCCGGACCAGACCGCGGAACACCTGGAGATACCGGCGCTGCTCGTCGATCAAGGCGCGGGCCGGGCCTGCGGTACCGTGTCCCGGGTACATCGTCCTGGCCCCGGGGAAGCGCCTGCCGAGCTGATCGAGGATCTGGAGCCAGCCGCAGCTGGTCCCCTCGATCAGCGCGGGCGTGACCTTACCGGTCGCCAGGTCACCGGAGAAGAGATCGCCGGTGTCGGGACGGTAGTAGACGTCCGCGGTGTCGGACTCGCCGTGGGCGAACGTGGCGGTCTCGAAGCGGAGGCCGCCGGCCTGCAACGGTGCGCCGTCCTCGAAGGTCCGGTCGGCGTAGGTGAGCTTGGCGGGGAAGTCCGCGTTCGCCGAACGGGCCAGCGGGTAGAAGCCCCGATCGTCCTCCCGCATCGTCTTGTCGGTCGCCTTGGACGCGTAGATGGGGGCCTGGGGGAACGCTTCGTGGAAGGCGGCCGCCCCGCCCACATGGTCGGGATGGGAGTGGGTGAGCAGGATGGCGGCGACCGGCTCGCCGGTCTTCTTGATCTCCGCCACCGCTTTCCTGGCATCGGTCGGCGTGCGCAGGGTGTCGATGAGGACCAGGCCCTCCGGTGCCTGGATCCAGTAGGTGTTGACCGAACCCGGGTTGGACGAGGCGAAGCGTCCCGGCTCCGCCTTCCGCGCGGGCGGCGCCGCGGGCCTGTCGTCGTTCGAACAGCCCGCCACCGACGCGATCGCGCATGCGGCGGCGGAGCTTGCGGCGAGAAGGCGCCGCAATCTCTGGTTCATCTGGAGCCTTCGTGAAGTCGGGATGCGAGGGGTTCAGCGGAAGTCGTCCGCGTGGGCCTGTGCCCACTGCTCGAAGGTGCGGGGCTCGCGGCCGGTGACCTCGCGGACGGTCGGGCGGACGATCGACTCGTCGAGCGAGCCGTTCACGTAGAAGTCGAAGAACGCGTCCACGTACTCGACGGGCATGGTGGCGAGCAGGTCGGTGCGCGCCTCCTCGTTCGTCAGGCCCACGAACTCCAGATCGCGGCCGAGGACCTTGGCCAGCACGGCGACCTGGTCGACAGGCGGCATCGCGACCGGACCGGTCGGCCGGAGGATCTCGCCCCGGTACTCGTCCGACAGCAGCGCGCGGGCGGCGACGGCCCCGATGTCGTACGGGTCGACGCTCGCCGTGCGGACGTCCGGGAACGGGACCCGCACCCGATCGCCGGACCGGAGCTGCGGCAGCCAGCGCAGGGCATTGGACGTGAACGCGCTCGGCCGCAGGAACGTCCACGGCAGCCCGGACTCCCGCACGGCGGACTCGGACGCGGCCATGAAACGGGTCACCGCGTTGGTCATGTCGCCGCTCCCGGCCGAGCCGCCGGACAGCAGCACGACCTGTTCCACTCCCGCACGCCGGGCCTCGGCCACCAGGCCCGGCATGTCCTCGTACCCGGGGAGCAGGAACACCGCGCGGGCCCCGCCCAGCGCTCCGGTCATGCTCTCCGGCCGGTTGAGGTCGCCTGTCACCGCCTCGACGCCGTCCGGCAGCGGTACGGTGCCCGGCTTCCGCACCAGCGCCCGGACGGGTTCACCGGCCGCGGCCAGGGCCCGGACCACTTCGGAGCCGACGTTGCCCGTCGCACCCGTAACCAAGATCATTTCATTGTCCTTCACAGGGCGTGTACTAGGGGAGGGGCCTTCACAGGGCGTTCACCAGGGGAGGGGACGGCCGTCGCGGAAGAACCCGCCGGTCGGGCCGTCGTCGGGCAGCGTGGCCGCCCAGACGACACCGGCCGCGCCCTCGGAGACGGGACGGCCGCCCGGGCCTCCCATGTCCGTCGCGACCCAGCCCGGGCAGATCGCGTTCACGAGGACGCCGTCACCGCGAAGCTCCGCCGCCAGCATGCGGGTCAGGGCGTTGAGGGCCACCTTGGTGGTGCCGTACGCCGGGGTGCCGCCGCCCATGTTGGTCAGCGAGGCCGCCTCGCTGGACACGTTGACGATCCGGGGGTGTGCGCTCTCGCGCAGGAGCGGCAGCAGCACCTGGATCAGCCGCCAGGGACCGTACAGGTTCGTCTCGGCGGCCTCGCGGACGACGTTCAGGTCGGCGGACGCGCCGCCCTGCCAGGTGTCGTAGGTGATGGCGGCATTGTTGACCAGAACGTCCAGCCGCCCGTACCGCTCGGCGACGGCGGCCGCCGCCCCCGCGATGTCCTCCTCGGAGGTGACGTCGAGCCGTAGCGGGACGACGTCACCTCCGAGTTCCTTGGCCGCGGTCTCGGCCGCCTCCGGCGATCGGGCGGTGAGGAGGACGGTGTGGCCGAGTGTCGCCAGCTCGTGGCAGACCTCCCGGCCGATCCCCCGGTTGCCGCCGGTCACGAGGGCGATCATCCGTTGCCCGCCGCCAGGGACATCAGGTTCCGGTTGCCGTCGGCCCAGGTGGTGGTCATCACCACAGCGCTGATCTTCCACGCGCCGTCCGACCGGGCCAGGTCGAAGCGGTAGGTGCCGCCCAGCGTCCACAGCGGTGAGCCGAACGGATTGGCGAGGCGGTGCGTGGCCTGGAACGACGCCGTGCAGAGCGCGGTGGCGCCGTCGACGGTCACCAGGTGGTTCGTGATCAGGTGCTGCGTGGCGTCGAACGCGCCGAGCAGGCCCGACCATGCCTCGACGATCTGCGCCGGCGTCAGCACGGCAGGCTCGCCGCCGTTCAGGCTGGTGTAGTCCAGGGTCACCGAGTCCGCGAACACCTCACCCAGGCGGTCCCATTCGCGCTGGTCGGCGTGCCATGCCATGCGGGTGCAGGTCTCGATGATCGCCAGGCGATCCTCCGTGGTGCTCATGCCGCAATCGTGGCGTCGACCTTTCCCGCACGTCCAATATCTGCTGTAATAGCCGACGGTTATGGATGCTCATCTGCGTGACATGAGGTATTTCGTGGCCGTGGCGGAGGAGCTCAGCTTCACCCGCGCGGCCGAGCGCCTGTTCATCTCGCAGCCGGCGCTCAGCAAGCAGATACGCCAGCTCGAAGAGCTGATGCGGGTGAGGCTGTTCGACCGCGACCGGCGCACGGTGCGGCTCACCGCGCCGGGCGAGGCGCTGCTGCCGGCCGCCCGCGAACTGCTCCAGCGGTGGGACGAGGCCCAGCGGGCCGTCGGCGACGCCGCCGCCGCCGAAGCCTCACGGCTGACCGTGGGCATGTCGACCAGTGTCGGACGCGGCCTCTTGGGAACGCTGCGGGAACGGTTCACCGAACGCCGTCCGGGCTGCGACCTGCGGCTGCGCCAGGTCAACTGGACCGACCCCACGGCGGGCCTGGCCGAGGGCGAGGTCGACGTGGCGTTCGTCTGGCTGCCGTTCCCCGGTCAGGACGATCTCAACGTCCGGGTCGTGGCCCGAGAGCCGCGCTGGGTTGCGTTCCGGCACGACCACTGGCTGGCCGAACGGGACGAGGTCGACTTCGCCGAGCTCCTGGACGAGAATTTCCTGGCGCTCCCCGAAAGCGCCGGTCCGCTGCGCGACCACTGGCTCGCGACGGACGAGCGGGGCGGGCGGCCGCCGGTGGTCTGCACGACCGTGACGAACGCCGAGGAGACCTTCGCGGCGCTTGAGAGCGGCGACACCATCGTCCTGCTCGCCGCCGGCAACGCCGAGATCTACCGGCGGCCGGGGATCATGACCATCCCGGTCACGGGTCTGTCCCCGAGCGTGCTCGCCCTCGCGTGGCGTCCCGGCGATCATCGCAGCGTCGTCCGCGACCTGGTCGAGGCCCTGTCGCCCGAGCCGCAGCGCCCCCGGACGTGATCCCCCGTACGCTCGCCGCCGATCACTCACGCCGGCCTCGCTCGGCGCCGACGATGAGCAGGGCACCCTTCCTCGCATCGTGGCCTCCGGGATGGGCTTCCGCGTGTAACCGTCAGGGCCGCTCACGTGGTGCCTTGTCATTGGGGGAGGATCGAGAGGCCGGACTGGGAGACGATGGCCTGGAGTGCGGCCACATGGTTCCGGTAGGCCTCGCGGCCCTCGTGCGTCAGGCTGAACCACGTTCTCGGGCGCTTGCCCACATGCCCCTTGCGGATCTTCACATACCCGGCCGCCTCCAGCGCGCCGGCGTGCTTGGACAGCACGGAGTCGCTGATGTCCAGGGTGTCGCGGACGAAGGCGAACTCGGCCTCGTCCGCGGCGGCGAGCAGCGAGACGATCTGCAGTCTGGTCGGAGCGTGGATGACCGGATCGAGCTGCCGGGTCATCGGTCGCTCGTCTCCGCCCGGCGAGCGGTCCTCTCGGACATCCACCGGGTCAGGACAGGTGCGGTGAGCGCCACGATCGCGACCATGATGACGCCCATGAACGTTCGGGGGTAGGCGAAGCCCAGGGCGCCGAGGCCGAGTGTCATCGCGACGCTCACGAGGGCGGTGGCGACGATCCAGCCGGCGAGACCTGCCCATGCCCATGGATCCACCACGGAGGGGTGGGGGCGCAGGGATTGGTCCCGCAGATCGGTGACGAACCTGAAGATGGCGACCACGAGACCGATCGAGAGCACTGGTACGCCGATCCACAGCGCCCACGGCGGTGTGACCTCGGTGAAGAGCTGCAGGCCCGCGACGAAGACCCAGACCGCCACCAGATACCACGACGGGAACATCGGCGGCGCGGATCGCAGCGCTCTGCGCTGCGTCTGCTGAATCTGGGCCAGCGACTGCGCGGCGTCTTCGGGGGTGATGTGCATGGCGGCCTCCATTTGCTTTCCAGTTCGGAAACTACTTTCTACTTTCCAAACCGTCAAGTACTTTCCCTGATGCGGCCACCACGGCGCGGGGATCGCGGCATGCCGTCCCTTGTGCACGGCCGCTGGGCGGTCGGCGGTCATTCATCGGGTTCAGCCGGGACGCCGGGGAAGCCGGCCATGAGTCGATCTTGAGTGCGTTTTCGCAGGTGGAGCCCGCTGTCAGTGGTCGATCGTGATCGGAGGGCAGACTGTCGCGGCGGGTGGTTTCCAGGCGGGCGTGGCCGCGGATCTCGGCGTCACTTCCGAGTCCCCCGGGTCGAGCGTGGACTGACGATCAGTGCGTCGCGTTGTGCGGAGCTCAGGCGGTCCGGCCTCGGGGTGATGGCGTACTCGCCGCTCTCGAGCCGCTCCACGGCGAGCGGGTCGGCGAGGATCGGACGGCGGCTGATCGCGTCCAGGGCGTCAACCGCCCGCTGGACGGGCCAGTCCAGTGCCGTAGCGAGGTCGTCCACGGTGAGTGGCCGAGCGGCGTACACCAGCGCGGCCAGCACCGTCAGCGCGTCGCGCACGACGGCGTCGGTGAGACCGCTGTCGTTCATTTGCTCGCTGATCCAGGAGAAGAACTGGGCCATCTGGCCCAGCCGGGTGCCGGCGGGCGTGCCGGCGCCGAAGATCTCGATCCCATGCCGCGCGGCCGCCGCGACCTCGGCGTGTGCCCCGGTGTCGGCTTGGAACGCCCGGAGCCAGACGTCGTCGTCGATGACGTACCGCTCGCGGCGGCCGGAATCCTGTGTGCGCCTGACCAGCTCGATCTCCTCGAGGTAGCCGATGGCCTTGGACACCGACGCCGGGCTGACCCGTAGCCGGCGTACGAGCTCGGCGGACGTCAGGCTCCCGGAGTCGGAGGTGAGCAGGCAGACGAACACGCGAGCGGGCATCCGGGGAAGGCCGGTCCCGACCAGCAGCGTCGCGAACTGCTCCACGAAACCGCGCACGAACTCGGCGGGCCGCCCGTCGGCGGGCGATTCCGTGGCGTGAATCGGTCTGCGGCGGCGGGCGCGCTGCCCGGCGGCCTGCTGGGCGCGGTCGGCGAGGTAGCCGCCTGGCGCGCTGTTGCGTGCCACTTCGCGGCTGATCGTGGACGTGGGCCTGCCCAGCCGCCTGGCGATCTCGGCGTATCCCAGCCCTTCGACCATCCAGATCGCGATCTGCCGGCGATCGTCGTGGGTCAGCCTGCCTCCGGGCATCGGCTCGCCCTCCTGTCGGTTCGGTCCACGGGTGCGTTCACCAACAGTACATTGCAACGGCTGGTCGACATGGATTGCATTCATCAACAACGCTGTTGCAACGATTGGCATAAAAGCCCAGCATTTCAAGGGCATCCTTGAGGCTTTTCGTTGACGATACTTGAAATGCAACGTAGCCTTTTCTCGCTTGGAAAGAATCGTGGCGAGACGAGGAACCCCTTATGGCAAGAGCGTTGGATGTGACCCGGATACGAGCTCGCGTCGCCGAGCTGCTCGCGGAGTACGAGATCCCGAGCGCCGCGATCGGCGTCCTGCGCGACGGAGAGATCACCGACTTCGCCGTCGGCGTCAAGAACATCTCCACGCGGGAAGCCGCGACGACCGGCACCGTCTACCAGTGCGGCTCCGTATCCAAGACATGGACCGCCCTCGCCTTCATGCAGCTCGTCGACGAGGGGAAAGTCGCCCTGGACGAGCCGGTGCGGACCTACCTCCCTGATTTCCGGGTCGCCGACCCTGACGTCAGCGCCAAGGTCACGCCCCGCCATCTCCTCAACCACACCAACGGCATCGAGGAGAGCTACGGCGATCCGGGCGAGGACGACGACGTCTACGAGCGCATGGTCGAGAACATCGCCGGCGCACGTCAGGTCCACCCCTTGGGCCACACTCACGGTTACAGCGCGGCCCTGGGCTACGCGATCCTCGCCCGCATCATGGAGGTGATCGACGGCAAGCGGTGGGACGACATCATGAAGGATCGTCTGTTCGACCCCTTGGGACTGACCTCGACGAGCAGCCGGCGTGAGCACGTGGACCAGGATCGGGCCGCGACCGGATACCTGATCCGATCCCTCGAAGAGGGCCCCATCCCATCACCGCTGGGCCACCTGCCGCGTTCCTTCGGCCCCGGAGGCAACGTCAACACGACAGCCCGGGAATTGCTCACGATGGCGTACGTCTTCCTCAACGAAGGAATGGCGCCGAACGGGACCAGAGTCGTCTCACCCGGCATCATCCGCGAGATGACGGAGTCGCGGGTCCCCATTCCTGACCCGTACATGTTCGGGCCGGAATGGGCACTCGGCCTCATCGTGTGCGACTGGCACGGCCAGACCGTCTACGCCCACGACGGCAGCGCGGTCAGCCAGAGTGCCCGCCTGCGGATCCTGCCGGAATCGAACATCGCCGTCTCGATGCTGGCGAACGCCGGGCCGCGCGACAGCTTCTACCGGAAGGTGTTCAACGAAATTCTGGCCGACCTCGGCGCGGTCACGATCCCCGACCTGCCGGAGCCCGACCCGGCCCTGGCCCTCGATCTGTCCAGGTACGAAGGCTCCTATGAGCGCCCCGGCACCCGCTACGAAGTGGCGGCCGAACGCGGGAGGCTCCACCTCACATTCACCCTGAACCCCATGGAGGCGCAACTCCTCAACAAACCAGAGCAGCTCGACTACGAACTGCTCCCGATCAGCGAGACCCACTTCTTGATGCCTTCGGACGATCCGCTCGAAGACCCTCAGACCGTCGCGATCTACGACTTCAAGAATGGTGTCGCACAGTATCTCCACATCAATTGCCGAGTAAATCCAAGAGTCTATGAGGAGGATGCCACGATGCACGTCATGGCTGTTTCCACGATTTCCGACAACGACGGTTTCTGGGATTCCCTGAAGAACGCATACGGCCGGCTTCCCAGGGGGGCCAGATGGACGCTGGCGGTGGCGAGCACCGACGGGACCAAGGCGGTGAACGTCATCATTCATGACTCGATCGACGGCGTCAGGAGCTTCTTCGAGGATCAGGCCGGCGCCTACGCCACGACGGAATACTTCGAGGCCGACGCGGCCAACGCGGTCGGCCTGCCCACGAAGTAGCGCCGTCCGCCCAAGCCGCGCCGGCGGCGACCTCGCCACGGTGCTCCAGCCACGACAGGTCAACGACGGTCCGACGCGCAGCTTCAAGATGGACCCATGGCCGGTTTTCCCCGTGTCTCGGCTGGACCCGATCCATCTGTCGGCGCGGAGAGGGTGAGCGCCGTATGAAGGGCGGCGGAGATGGCCGGGTGGGACTGGTTCCCGGCGCGGATCGCGACCTCGATCGTGCGGCCCTTGCCGGGCAGCGGGATCAGCGCGACGCCGGGGCGCGGCGCCCCCTGCTCGATACGCACCACGTCCGGCGGGCTGTGGCTCGAACGCGGGCCGGGCTTGGGACCGCTGGCCTCCTGGGTCCCATGACCGGCTATGGCTTCTCGATCCGTCCGCCGGCCCGCCAGCCGCTGTAGGTGGTGGTGAACTCGGACTTGTAGATGCCGCTGTTCCCGGTGGGGACGCACCAGGCAAGCAGGAACCGCCTCGGCCGGCCGTCGGAGTCGATGGAGAGGCTGTAGGTCAGGTACGAACGCGGGCTCGTCTCCGTGACGTCTCCGCCCATCCAGGAGTTGAGGAGGTCCCGGAGGAGCCCGCTCGTCTTGTCGATGGCCAGGGTTCCCGCGTAGGTGTGTCCCCGCCGTTTCAACCGCGTGGAGTTGGCCACGACCTCGCGGATGATCGACGGTCCGGCGGTGCCCGCGATCATCAGCGCGGTCCACTCGGGGTCGGCCGGTCGCAGGTTCGACAGCTGCTCGCCGCCCGGGTAGAGGCCGGCGCCGGATAGGACGACGTAGCGGGCCCTCGACTCCTCGCCGGCCACCACGCGCATGTCGAGGTCGTCCACGTGGGCGTTGTTCACCGTACGGCCGGTCGCCCTCGCGGCGGCATTGCTCTGGGTGAAGCCGCCCTCGTACGAGAAGTTCGCCGCCGGCGTGGCATCCAGCGCGAGGTCGAGGGCGGCGGCGAGCTCGGCGGTCGTCCGCGGCGGCTCAGGTCGCGCCGGAGCGGACGGCGACGACGATGAGGTGGAGGCGGATGACGATGCACGGGCGGGCGACGGGGTGGCGGGCGACGGGGTGAAGGATTGGCCCGGAGACCTCGGCGGGCTGGACGACGGGCCGGAGGACATCGCGGTGGCGCCGGAGGCGGAGCGCGCGGATGGCTCGGCCCCCTCCGGCAGGAACCGGAGGGCGGCGGCGGCCCCCACACCCAGGACGACCACGGCCGCGACGTACGCCATCGCGGTGCGGCGACCGCGGCCGCGGCTCGGCCAGGGGGCCTCCTGCACGGGAAGCACCCACGTGCGGTCCAGGCGGGCCGTCAGCTCGTCGACCCCGCCGATCCGCCACGCCTGCGACACGGCTGCGAGGACCTCCTGCGTGGAGGGCCGGGATAACGGATCCTTGGCCAGCGCCCTGTCGACCAGATCACGCAGAGGTTCCGGAACCGCCGAGGTGTCCACCGGGTCGTTGAGGACCCTGAGTGCCAGGACCTCGGGGCGGCCCGTGCCGTAGGGAGGCCGGCCCGTCGCCGCGTACGCGGCGAGCATCCCCCAGCCGTAGACGTCGGCGGGCAGCCCCGCCGGCGTGCTGCGATACTCCTCCGGGCTCACCCACCCGGGGGTCCCGATCAGGGTCCCCGACCGGGTCACCGACGTCCCGTCGAGCGCTCGGGCGATCCCGAAGTCCACGAGTTTGGGGCCGCTCCGCGAAAGGATCACGTTGGAGGGCTTGATGTCGCGGTGGACGACGCCCACGGCGTGAACGGAGACCAGCGCCTCCGCCAGTCCCGCCACCAGGCCGAACCACTGGTCCGCCACGAGGGCGCCGTTCGCCTGGACGTGGTCCTCGAGCGTCGGCCCTGGCACGTATTCGGCGGCCAGCCACGGGCGCGCCGCGTTCGCGTCGGACCCGAGGATCCGCGCGGTGCACACGCCCCGCACCCGCCCGAGAACGGAGATCTCACGCGCGAACCTCGCCCGGAACTCCGGATCCCCTGCCAGGGCGGCGTGGACCAGCTTGAGGGCGACCTGAACGCCATCGGGGCCGAGCCCGGCGTACACCACCCCCATGCCGCCCGCTCCCAGCCGGCCCACGATGCGGTACGGACCGATCTGCCGGGGATCATCGTTATCGATCGGGATCACTCGGAAGTTTTTATCCCATACTCGCGGCCGGTGCGAACAGGTGGCCGGCGACGACAACCGGACGAATGATCGGCTGACGGGCACGTCTGGTCGTAACCCGGCTGCCCCGACCGGTGCGATCTTGCGAGTCGCGGCACAGCCCCGAATGATGGTCCCCAACACATCGGACAAAGGCGGCATGGTGGACTTCACGCTCAGCTATCAACCCACTCCCGACGAGGTGTCGCGAGCTCTCTACCAAGGCGTGAGACGCCAGCTCAAGCGCGTGTATCTGGCGCTGCCTGCGGTCCTGGCGGCGTCGGGTCTGGTCTGCATCGTGGTCGGCGGGGTCAGCATCGGGATCGGGATGCTGGCAGGAGCCGTCGTCTTCCCCTTCGTCCTCAGCCTGTCGATCCGCCGGATCGCGAAACGACAGCTCACCTATCTCTGCGTGCCGACGACGCTGCAGGTGACCGACGACGGCTACGAGACTCGAACCGACCAGTCCACGGTCACGGCGCGGTGGTCCCTGTTCGGACGGATCGAGTCCACTCCCGAGTTCTGGCTGCTCTTCGTGAACAACCAGTGCACGGGCTTCCTCCCCAGACGCGCCTTCACCGGCGAGCAACAGGCCGAACTCGACGAGCTCTTCGCGAAGAAGACGAGAATCGGTTCGTGACGGCACGCGGGCGCGCGGACCTTGTCGGTGGTCCGCGCGCCGTAACAGCGGTTGAGGGGCCGTCCCGGCGGGGCCGAGGACCTTCCTGATCGGTGACGGCCCGCGGCCCCTGGTTCACGGCGCGCGAACGGCCGCCGGCCGGACGTGACCGCGCCACCGACCTGTCGGGACGGCAGGTCTAGTTCAGCCGGGTGATACGGCCCAGTGCCGGTGGCTGCAGGGGGCTGCCGGCACGGATGTGGGACTCGAAGGCCTCGATGTCGCGGACCTTCTCCACCCGCTCCGTGCCCTCGGTCAGCACGCTGAAGCCGTCTCCGCCGGTCGCGATGAAGGAGTTGGCCGTCAGGCGGTACTCGCCGGCCGGATCGATGACGGTGCCGTTGAGCTTGATGCTCCCCGGGTCGACCTTGTCGCACGCGGGCCTGGCGTTGTCGTAGGTGTAGGTGAACCCCGTGGAGATGCCGAGGACCCGGGCGGTGCCCTGGCCGCACCACTGCTGCTCCAGCAGCCGCTCCACCTGGGCTCCGGTCAGGGTCATGGTGACCAGCATGTTGCCGAACGGCTGCACGCGCAGCGCCTGGCCGTGTGTGACCAGGTTGGGCATGTTGTTGCCGATCGGGGATACCCACATGTCGCCCGCGATGCCGCCGCCGTACGGGGGCTGGATCGCGATCTGGGCGCCGCCGGTCTCCGGCGAGGAGGTGGCGGCCAGGCGGCCGTCGGCCAGGGCGTGGCCCATCGTGGACTCGCCGGCGGCGTTCCTGACGGTGGTGAGATCGCGGTGGAGCAGGCCGACGGGCCGGTCCAGCAGGCGCTGGGCGTGCTCATCGGACTTGCGGCGCAGCGCGGCGATCTGCCCGTCCGGCTTGACGTCGTGCGTGACGGCGATGTTCTCGGCTTTCGCCGCGACCGGGTTGCCCGTGGAACGGTCGACGGTGAGGTTGATCCGGGTGAGCTCGCGCGTGTGTCCGGAGGTCTGGGTGACGGGGATGCCGTTGATCACGCAGTTGTAGGGGTTGTGGGTGTGCCCGGAGATCACCGCGTCGACCTCGGGGTCGAACCTCTGCACGATGTCCTTGATCGGCCCTGCGAGGTTGTTGCACTGGTTGGGCAGACCGCCACCTGTCTGCCCGCCGCCCTGGTGGATCAGGACGACGATGGTGCGCACGCCCTTGGCCTTGAGTTCGGTCGTGTAGGCGTTGACCGCCTCCGCCTCGTCACGGGCCTCCAACGGCACGGTGGGTCCAGGGGCCTCCTTCAGCGTGTTCTTGTAGGAAACCCCGATGATTCCGACCTTGACACCCTTCAGCTCCTTGACGATGTAGGGAGCGAAAGCGGGCTTGCCAGTCGTGGTGTCGACGATGTTGGCGCCCAGGTAGGGGAAGGCCGCCCCCTTGAAGCCGGGGACGCCGCAGCCGTCGATGGGGTGGCAGCCGCCGTTCTCGATTCTGCGCAGCTCGGTCAGGCCCTCGTCGAACTCGTGGTTGCCGACGCTGGAGGCGTCGAGGCGCATCATGTTCAGCGCCTGGATGCCGGGTTCGTCGTGTAACGCGGTGGCGTTCAGCGTGGTGGAGGAGATGTTGTCGCCCGCGGCGAGCCGCAGGGTGCCGTCGGGGTTGTCCCGCTGGAGCCGGTCGAAGTGGGCGGCGAGGTACTCGGCGCCGCCGGCCGCGACGGGACCGTCCGGTGTCATGGCGAAGCTCGAGGGCAGCGCGGAGTGGAAGTCGTTGATGCCGAGCAGCTGGATGTCGACCGTGTCGGCGTGGGCGGGCAGCAGGGCCGTACCGCCCAGCACCAGCGCGGCGAGCAGGTTGCGCATGTGCGTCCCTTCGGGGGGTTTCGTCGGGGGTGAGCGTAGGCAGGAGGTCCTCGAAAAGTAAAGACTCCCGAGTGGATGAAAGATCGAGGGGAATTATTCACATCTCGTCGCGACGAGCCCCAGACCGAGAGGTGAACTCTTGACATGGCCGAGGTAAATAGGGGAAATTTCCTCACATGGTCGAGTCCGCAGAGAATAATTCACCCACTGCCACGGGCATCCTGGCCCGGATTCGCGGGCTCGAGCCCACGCTGACCGCCGCGCACCGGCGCATCGCCGAGACGATCCTCGCCGAGCCCGCCGCCGTCGCCGCCTCCACCATCACCGAGTTGGCTGAACGCTGCGCCACCTCGCTGACCACGATCACCCGCTTCTGCCGCGAGCTGGGTCTGACCGGCTATCCCGAGCTCAGGCTGGCGCTCGCGACCGAGCTCGGCCGTACCAACGCCAGCACGCGTGACACCGCGCTCATCGCCTTCTCACCCGATGACCCCATGAGCACGGTGCTGCGCAGCCTGCTGGCCAGCGACATACGCGCCATGGAGGAGACCGCGGCACAGCTCGACGCGGCGGCCGTGGACCGGGCGGTCTCAGCCCTGGTGCGGGCCAGGTTCATCGACTTCTTCGCCGTCTCCGGCAGCGCCGGCGTCGCCATGGACCTGCACCTCAGGCTGCACGCCATCGGCAGACCGTGCGTCCTGTGGGCCGACGTCCACAGCGCGGTCTGCAGCGCCAGCGCGCGCGACCACCGTGACGTGGCGATCGGCATCTCCCACTCGGGCACCACCTCCGAGGTCGTCGAGCCGCTGGCCATCGCCAGAAAACGCGGCGCCACCACCATCGCGGTGACGAACTTTCCGCGTAGCCCGCTCGCCGAGGCCGCCGACATCGTGCTGACCACCGCCGCGCAGGACACCCCCTTCCGCGCCGGCGGATTGGCCGCTCGCCACACCCAGATGCTCGTCCTGGACTGCCTCTACATCGGCGTCGTCCAGCGCACTCATGAGACCAGCAACCAACTGCTGACCGCCGCCACGGAGGCGGTCGCCAAGCACCGCCTGCCCCAACGCTGACCAGGGAGTCCCCCCATGCGTCTGGCCCCCCTCGCGGCCGCCGTCCTCCTGTCCGCCACCGCCTGCGCTCCCAGCTCGCCCTCGACCACATCCCCTGCTCAGGCCAAGGTCACCCTGTCTGTCTGGGGATGGGGGCCCGAGGAGAACTACGACAAGATGTTCGCCGAGTACGAGAAGCTCAACCCTGGCGTCGACGTCGATGCCCGCTCCTTCACCACTGCCACCGAATACGACACCATCCTCGCCACAGGACTGGCCGGCGACAGCGGCCCCGACCTGGCCTGGCTGCGCGCCGGCGCCAAGCTGCAACCGCTCGTCGAGGCGGGCAGGCTGCTGCCGCTCGAGACGGCCGACGTCCCCGGGCTCAAGGACTACGACGACGGCGTGCTGCGCGCCGCCAAGGGCGACAAGGACGGCAAGGTCTACGGCGTCCCGTTCGCCGTACAGACCCTCCAAGTGATCTACAACAAGAAACTCTTCGCGGACAACGGCATCACCCCGCCCCAGACCTGGGCCGACATGATCGCGGCCGCCGAGAAGCTGAAGGCCGCGAACATCGTCCCGTTCGCCTTCGGGGGTAAGGACGACTGGATGCTGCCCGTCGTGGCCAGCATCTTCGGCACCGCCCACTGGGGCGGCGACGCCTTCCTCGACGCCGTCAAGGCCAAGAAGAAGAAGTTCACCGACCCGGCGTTCGTCGAGGGCATCGACCAGCTCAACAAGCTCAAGCCGTACTTCCCCGACGACGTGGCAGGGGTCTCCTACACCGACGCTCAGATCTTGTTCTCCTCAGGCAGGGCGGCCATGTTCCCCGGCGGCCTGTGGGAGCTGAACTTCTTCGGCGAGAACGCCAAAGACATCGAGCTCGGCGTCTTCACCCCACCCGCGCCGAAGGGTCAGGGCCTCATGCCGGGATTCACCGACGGTTCGTACGGCATCAGCGCCAAGACCAAGCACAAGGCCGAGGCACTGAAGTTCGCCGCATGGCTCGCCTCCAAGGACTACGGCAGGCTCTACACCGAGACCCTGCGCACCTTCTCCGCCGTCCCAGGCGTCAAGCCGACGGACGCCCTGCTCAACGAGGTCGCCACCACCTTCGACCAGCACGGCGCCACGTACTTCATGAACGAGTTCTCCTACGGCAACCCCTCCTCGCAGACCGTCTTCTCCAAGTCGCTGCAGGAGATGCTGCTCGACCGCATCACGGCCCAGGAGGCGGCCGCGCAGCTCGACAAGAGCGTGTCCACATGGCTCTAGGTCAGCGGCGGGGATCGTGGTACCTGTTCCTGATCCCCGCGTTCCTGCTCTACTCCGTCTTCGTCATCTACCCGCTGTTCACCGGACTGACCTACAGCGTGTTCTCCTGGAAGGGCACGCTGCGCGACACCTTCGTCGGCATGGCCAACTACGCGGGGCTGCTCACAGAGTCCTTCCGCGATCAGCTTCTGCCCGCGCTCGGCCACAACTTCCTGTTGTTCGCCGGGACCATGCTCGTGCAGAACACGCTGGGCCTGGCCTTCGCGCTGGCCCTGTCCCGGGTACGGCGGGGCAAGCGCGCGCTGCAGACCATGTTCGCCCTGCCGTACCTGGTCAACCCGCTCGTGATCGGCTACCTCTGGACGCTGCTGCTGAGCCCGACCTTCGGGCCCGTCAACGAGCTGCTGCGCCCGGCAGGCCTGGCCATGCCGTGGCTCGGCGACCCGGCCACGGCGCTGCCGACCGTCATCCTGATCACCACCTGGCAATGGGTCGGCTTCCCGATGTTGCTGTTCAGCGCCGCGCTCGGCGGCATCCCCCAGGAGTACGGCGAGGCGGCCAGGACCGACGGGGCGACCTCGTGGCAGGTGTTCCGGCGCATCACGTTGCCGCTGCTGCGCCCGGCGATGGCCACCATCACGATTCTGAGCTTCATCGGCAGCATGAACACCTTCGCCCTGATCTACGCCCTCGGCGGCTCCAACGGTGCTCCCGCCGGCGCGACCGACGTGCTGGGCCTGCTGTTCTACCGCGCGGCGTTCGCCTCGGGCGACGTCAACGCCCTGGGCACCTCCTCGGCGCTGGCGGTCTTCATGTTCACATTCGTCTTCGGTTCGACCCTCCTGCTCGAACGCGTCCTGAGGAGGAAAGCATGAGCAGGGCCCACGCGTTGTGGATCAGGCTCCTGCTGTGGGGCTACGCCGTCTTCTCCATGGCGCCCCTGGTCGTGATGGTGCTGAGCTCCTTCCGCCCTACCAGCGAGATCTTCGACGACCCGCTCGGCCTGCCCGGCGCGCCGGGTTTCGGCAACTACGTCAAAGCGTGGACCGAGGCCTCCTTCTCCACCTACGTCGTCAACTCGGTGGTCGTCGTGGTCTGCGCGGTGCTGCTCGGCGCCGTGGTGTCGCTGCTGGCGGCCTACCCGCTCGGGCGCGGGCGCTTCGGCGGACGCGGCTTCTTCACCGCGTACTTCATCTCCGGCATGACCCTGCCCGCGCACCTCGGCGTGCTGCCGCTGTTCTATCTGATGGAGAGCCTTGGGCTGGTCGACTCGCTGCTGGGTCTGATCCTCGTCTACGCGGCCGGTTCGATCCCGTTCAACGTGTTCGTGCTCACCGCGTTCTTCCGGCAGCTGCCGCACGAGCTCGACGAGGCCGCCTCGCTGGACGGCGCAGGGCCGCTGGCCACGTTCTGGCACGTGATGCTGCCCCTGGTACGGCCGGCTGTCGCGACCGTGGTCGTCTTCCAGTTCGTGCCGTTATGGAATGACTTCTTCTACCCGCTGGTCCTGATGCGCGACGAGAGCAAGCTGACCCTGCCCGTCGGGCTCACCCACTTCTTCGGCGAGTTCCAGAACGACTGGGGGACGCTCTTCGCCGGGCTGGTGATGACGACGCTCCCCCTGGTCGTGCTGTTCGTCCTCGCCACGCGCCAGATCGTCGCCGGCCTCACCGCCGGCATGAACCGTTGAGGAGCACCCTATGGATCTTGTGACAGCCTTCGCCGGTGAGGCACGCAGACGCTCGGACGAGCTGGTGGCGACCCAGCTGCCCGCCATCAGGCAGGCGGGAGCGCTGATCGCCGAGGCGGTGCGGGCCGGAGGGGTGATCCACGCCTACGGCACCGGCCATTCCGAGGCGGCGGCGCTGGAGGTGGCGGGCCGGGCCGGTGGGCTCATCCCGACCAACCGGCTGGCCTTGCGCGACCCGGTCGTGCTGGGCGGGGCCGCTCCCGGTGATTTCGACCCCTTGGCCGAGCGGGACCCGAGCACCGCGCACGCGGTGCTCGCCCTCCACGCGATCGAGCCCGCCGACGTCTTCGTGATCGCCTCCAACTCCGGCGGCAACGGCTCGACCGTGGAGATGGCCAGGCTGGTCAAGCAGCGCTCGCTGCCGCTCATCGCGATAACGTCCATGGCGCACACCAGCGACATCATCTCGCGCCATCCGTCGGGCGAACGGCTGTTCGAACTGGCCGACGTCGTGATCGACAACCTCGCGCCGTACGGCGACGCCGTGCTGGACACCGAGCACGGCCCGGTGTGCGGCATCTCCTCGATCACCTCCGCGCTGGCCGTCCAGCTGATGGTGGCCGAGGCGATCGGCCTGCTCATCGCGGCCGGAACGATCCCGCCCACCTACCTGTCCGCCAACATCCCGGGTGGCGACGCCCGCAACAACGCGCTCCAGGAGCGGTACGCCGGCCGGATCAGGACCGGTGCGCTGTGACCCTGACGATCGCGGCCTTCTGGCCGCCGCCTCCGCACGAGACCACCGTGGCGCGCTACCGCGAGATCGCCGACGCGGGCATCGACCTGGTCATCACCGGCAACTACCTCAACGACGCGGCCATCCTCCGGCACGCGCTGGCCTGCGCCGACGAGACCGGCGTCGGGATGCTCGTCGCCTCCGACCCGCGCGTCGAGGTGCTCATGCGGGACCTGGACGTGGGTGAGGAGCAGACCCGGGCGCTGATCGGCAAGGTGATCGACGACTATCAGGGGTATCGCTCGTTCCGTGGCGTCAGCCTCATGGACGAGCCGTCGCCCGACCGCTTCCCGCACCTCGCCGTGGGCGTCTCCGCCGTACGATCGCTCGGCCACCTGGCCTACGTCAACCTCTTCCCCAGCCATGTCACCGGGTCCTACGACTCCTACGTGGGCGACTTCGTCTCGGCCGTCCGACCGTCCCTTCTCTCCTTCGACCGCTACCCCTTCCTGTCCTCCGGCGAGGACGAAGGCTACTTCGCCGACCTGGCGGTGATCCGAGACCATGCCGCCCGCGCGGGCCTGCCCGCGTGGATGTACGTCCAGACGCTCGCCTACGACGGGCACCGCACGCCCACCGCCGCCGAGATCGCCTGGCAGGTCAACACGGCGCTGGCCTACGGCTACACCGGCATCCAGTACTTCACCTATTGGACGCCGGATCCGGCGCGAGGCGAGGGTTTCCAGCCTGCCCTGATCGACGGCGGGCTGCCCACCGAGCGCTACGACATCGTGCGTGACCTCAACGTTCGCTGGCTGCGCCCGGTGGGGGACGAACTGGCCCGGCTGGAGTGGATCTCGGCCGGCCACAGCGGACCGCCGCCCGCGGGCGCGCGCCCGCTGGAGGACGGGGTGGTCGTGTCGGGTCAGGTCGTCGTGGGCAGGTACGGCGAGAAGCATCTCCTCGTATGCAACGCCGGCTACGACGCGGCCACCGACGTGATCCTCGCCGGCCCGGTCACCGCCTTCGATCCCGCCACCGGCTCGTACCGGTCCAGCGCCGCCACATTCACGCTCGCCCCCGGCGCCGCGCGCCTGCTGCGCATGGCCTCCTGATGCTCTTCGCCGGTGTCGACGCGGGCGGCACCGCCACCCGCATCGCCGTGCACACCGCCTCCGGCACCAGGATCGGATACGGCACCGCCGGCGGTGGCAACCCCACCGCCCACGGGAGCGCCGCGGCGGCCGCGGCCGTCACGGCGGCCCTGCGGCAGGCGATCCACGGCCTCGACCCCGCCTCGGTGACCGCGTCCGTGGCCGGCGTGGCGGGCGCGGACGACGGATTCGACGCGGCGCTCGATCGGATCTGGGCCGAGCACGGCCTGCTCCACCGTCCCCAGCTGGTCAGCGACGTGGAGGTCGCCTACGCCGCGGGCACGGATGCGCCGACGGGCACGCTGCTGCTGGCAGGGACCGGAGCCGCCGCGGCCCGGTTCACCGGTCGCGAACTCGACGCCGTCGCCGACGGGCTCGGGTGGCTGCTGGGCGACGAAGGAGGCGGCTTCTGGATCGGACGGGCCGGGGTGATGGCCGCCGTGCGCGCCCTCGACGCGGGCGAGCGGCTCGGACCGCTCGCGGATCTCGTCGCGCGGCACTTCGGTGCGGACGGCACGCCGAGGCGGCGGGCCGAGCGCATCGTCAGGCTCGCCCAGGCCACAAGGATGACGCTGGCCGCCGCCGCCCCGCTGGTGGGCGAGGCGGCCACGCTGGGCGATCCGCTCGCCTCGCGGATCGTCCACGAGGCCGCGGAGCGCCTGGTGGCCTCGGTTGCCCGAGTACACCGCACCGGGCCGATCGTTCTGGCGGGCAGCGTTCTGACCAGCGATGGCCCGGTCCGCGAGGCCGTACTGGCCCAGCTGGCCGCCGAGGGACCGGCCGGGGTGGATGGCCTCGTCACCGCCCGGGACGGGGCCGGAGCGGCGAGCTGGCTGGCCGCGCTCGGCCGGCTGGGGGAGGGCGGGGCGGCGAGCGTACACCCACGGTTCACCGGACGGTGATGCCTGACCCTCCGGGATGCGGGCGCTACACGCCCTTGCCGAACTCCGCCTTGACGGCCTCGAACATGATGTCCCAGGTCTTCCACTCGGTGTTGGTGTGGAGGGCCATGGTGTGCTCCCCGTCGGGGGTGCCCACCACGCAGAGGTAGGACCCCCACAGGCTGCCGCCCACGCCGCGCAGCGTGGTGCCGCCGGTCACCTGCCTGTCCAACTCGAAGACGCCGAGGCCATAGCGCGTGTGGGGCATCCAGTGACCACCCTCGGTGGAGATCGTCGTCCACATCTCGCGGTGCTGTTCCGGCGGCAGCAGGCTGCCGCCGGCCATCGCGCCGACGAAACGGATCATGTCGCCGGTGGTGGAGACGACGTCGCCGGCCGACCAGCCGCCCGAGGTGTTGAACACGGTGACGTCCATGGGGTCCAGGCCCGGGTCCTCCATCATCGACTGCCAGTTCTCCGGGGTGACCTTCGCCGGGTCCGCGCCGTCCTTGAGGAACAACGCCGAGTAGAACCTCGGGTGCGGGTCGGGGTAGTCCGTCTCGTCCGGGCGGCGCACGTGGGTGCCGGTCAGGCCGAGCGGCTTGATGACCGTACGGTCGACCTCGTCGGCGTAGCTGTTGCCGGTGACCTCCTCGATGATCGCACCGGCGACGTGGAAGCCGCCGTTGGAGTAGGCGAAGGCGGCGCCCGGCTCGGAGACCGGCGGCTGGGACACCGCGATGTTCAGCAGGTCGTCCTTCGTCCACACGTCGAGGCGATGCCGGGCGAACCCGGCACGGGTGGCGTAGCGGTACGAGACCTCCGGGGCCAGGCCGGTCACGAACAGGCCGCTGCTGTTGCTGAGCAGGTGCCTGATGGTGATCTTGCTACCGTCGTAGCCGTTGACGTTCAGCACGCCGGGCAGCCACGTGTCCACCGTGTCGTCGATGCTCAGCCTGCCCTCGGCCTCCAGCTGCAGCATCGCGGCGGCGGTGAAGGCCTTGCCGGAGCTTCCGGTGTGCACGTGCTCGCCGGGCCTGCGCTTGCCGCCGGTCGTGATGTCGGCCACGCCGGCCGTACCGAACCAGGTCTTATCCGCATGCCGGATCTCGGCGACGATGCCCGGCACGCCGTGCTCGTCCACCGCTCGGTCGAGCACCTGCTGAATCTCGGTGTACGTCATATCGGTCGTCCTTGCCTCGAGAACATTTGCGACATGGCAAAAATTACGTTGCATACACGGATTCGTCAAACAAGTCTGCGTGAAGCAACAAGTATTATCCCAGCTCAGATGGTATATTTCGTTGCATGAGCGCTGTCCGCTAATGCAATAGCCATGTTGCATTAAGCTGTTCTCCACCCCGACAGATCGAGCGAGGACGCCGATGCCTGGAGAAAGGCTCACCCAGCAGGACCGCCGGCAGATCGCCGCGGGGCTGCGCGACGGGCTGACCTACGCCGCGATAGCCCGCGGCCTCGGGCGGCCGACCTCGACCGTCACCCGCGAGGTCATGCGCAACGGCGGGCCAGGTGGCTATCACGCCGATCAGGCCCACAGGGCCGGCACCCGGCACGCACGCCGGCGCGACACCGCTCCGCCGACTCCGGCGGCTGCGGGTGCCGGCCTCGGCGGGCGCGATCCGCGCATCGTCGAGGAGGTGGCCGCGCACCTCACGGAACTGCTCATGCAGACAGGCGTGCCACAGATGATGGCCAAGGTGCTCGCCACGCTGTTCACCACCGACAGCGGCAGCCTCACCTCCGCGGAACTCGTGCAACGCCTGCACGTCAGCCCCGCCTCCATCTCCAAGGCCGTCGGCTACCTGGAGGACATCAAGATCATCAAACGCGAACGCGACCCCCGCCGCCGCGCTGAACGCTACGTCATCGATGACGACCTATGGGTCCAGGCCTTGCTGGCCAGCGCGCGCACCAACACCAGGATCGCCGACGCCTCCGCGCGCGGCGCCCAAGCCCTCGGCGTCACCACGCCCGCCGGCGCCCGGCTGGAGAACATGAGCCGGTTCCTCTCCCGCGTCAGCGACGACCTGGTCCGCTCGGCCGAGCACTGGCGACAGGTCTACTCCACCCGCCCGGCGACAGAGACCGGCGTCGACCCCACGGCCACCTGAGGGATCGCGTGCCACCCAGCCGGGCCCGGACCTTCCGCAGGCAGCGTGAGGACGCAGGTCGCCGGCGGTGCTTTCGCACAGTCGTGAAACAGCCCCGCGCTATCATTTCCGGATGACACGTGATGACCGTGGTGTGACCCCTCAGGGAGAGGACTTCTCGGCCTGGTACAACGAGCTCGTCACCAAGGCGCAGCTCGTGGACCGTGGCCCAGCGAAGGGCACCATGGTCATCCGACCGTACGGCTACCGCCTGTGGGAGCTGCTCCAGAGCGAGCTCGACCGTCGCATCAAGGACACCGGCCACGACAACGCCTACTTCCCGCTGCTGATCCCCGAGAGCTACCTGAGCCGCGAGGCGGAGCACGTCGAAGGTTTCTCGCCCGAACTCGCCGTCGTCACGCACGCCGGCGGCAAGGAACTGGAGGAGCCGCTGATCGTCCGCCCCACCTCCGAGACGGTGGTCGGCGAGATGATGGCGAAGTGGATCTCCTCGCACCGCGACCTGCCGCTCCTGCTCAACCAGTGGGCGAACGTGGTGCGCTGGGAGCTGCGCCCCCGCATGTTCCTGCGGACAACGGAGTTCCTGTGGCAGGAAGGCCACACGGCGCACGCCGATGAGGCCGATGCGATGCGCGAGACCATGCTGGCCCTCGACATGTACACCGAGGTCGCCCGCGACATCGCGGCCATCCCTGTCGTGCCCGGTGAGAAGACGCCGGGCGAGCGGTTCGCGGGCGCGAAGGGGACCTTCACCATCGAAGGCATGATGCGCGACGGCAAGGCGCTGCAGGCCGGCACGTCCCACTACATGGGCACGAACTTCGCCAAGGCCTTCGACATCCGCTACACCTCCGCGGCCGGCCGCCTGGAGCTGTGCCACACCACGTCGTGGGGGATGTCGACCCGCATGATCGGCGGGGTCATCATGACCCACGGCGACGACAAGGGGCTGGTACTGCCGCCGAGGCTCGCCCCGTACCAGGTGGTCATCGTGCCGATCGGGCGCGGAGAGCAGGGCGCACGCACGTCGGAGGCCGCGCGCGAACTCGCCGGGCGTCTGCGGTCCGCGGGCGTGCGCGCCCACGTCGACGATCGGGACCAGCTCTCGCCGGGCTTCCGCTTCAACGACTGGGAGCTGCGCGGGGTCCCCATCAGGCTCGAACTCGGCCCCCGCGAGCTCGAGACGGGCAGCGCGCTCATGGCGAGGCGGCTCGGCGAGGAAGGCAAGCAGGCGATCACGCTCGCTGACGCGCCGCGACTGCTGCCGGGCATCCTGGACGACTTCCAGGATTTCCTCCTGCGGCGCGCCACGGAGTTCCGCGACGCGCACACGACGGTGACCGACTCGTGGGACGCTTTCGCGACCGCGGTGGCCTCGGGTTGGGCGCTCGCCTCGCATTGCGGTGATCCGGCCTGCGAGGCCGACATCAAGGCCAAGACCGCGGCGACGCCGCGCTGCGTGCCGCTCGACGGCCCTCCCGCGACCAGCACGTGCGTGCACTGTGATGGCGGCGCCGCCTACGGCAAGCGCGTCATCTTCGGCCGTGCCTACTGAAGTGCCCGCCGGCCGCTGAAGGGGGTCGCGGACGTACATGGCCGCCGGCCCCCTCGCGGTTCGCTGATCACCCCGGCCAGGCCGCCGTGCGGCCTGTGGCTGAACGCGCAGGTCAAGCCCGGCTCCTGGCGGCACGCAGCACCATGACGGCGGGGACCCAGAGGAGGATGAACCCCGACGGTTCGAAAGCGAGGGCGCCGACGGTGCACCAGCCGCCGAGCAGCCATGCCACGAACGCCGGAGGGATCACGGCACGGCGGCCGAGCCAGGCGATCAGGAGGCCCAGCACGAGCAGCGGCAGGAAGAAGGACCCGATCGTCAGCCAGAAGGCGCCGAGGGACGGCATCGGGTCGGCCAGTCCGTCGGCGGGGAACCACAGCCCGCCCGAGAACCAGGCGGGGAGGTGCCGGACGTTGAAGGCCATGGTCACGACGAGGTGCAGCATGCTGAGGAGGACGGTGATCCGGCCCGCGAGGATGACCGTGCGGTGCTGGGAGGTGACGGCGCCATCCATGTGTACTCCTTGGGGAAAGTGTTTCGGAACAGGTGCGGACGGCATCCGCCGCACGATGACCGGCAGCTCGCTCGCGACCGCCCCGCCCGGTCGCTGAAGCCCGCCGTCACTCAGGAGATCCGGCAGCCGACCTGCCGGAGAATCGCCAGGAAGTAGCCCCTGACAGAGTCCGCGCCCTCGGTGTCGGCATAGGCGCCGAGATGGTGGAGGACCGCACCGCTGAGCATCTCCTGCACGACGTTCAGATCCCTGTCGCGCGGGAGTCGCCCGTGCTCGCGAGATCGTCTCAAGGTGGCGTGCTCGGCGACCGCGCGCCGCCCTCCGTGGGAGTCCCGGTACGCTCGCAGCAACTCCGGATAGTCGTCCACCGCCCCGTACAGGCGGCGAAGCATGCGGCGGTTGCGGGGGTCGCTCAGGTAGGTCGCCCAGTGGTCGAGCATGTGGTCGAGGTCGGGCCATTCCAGAGCGTCCGGAGCGTGGTCTTGGTGCACCGACTCGATCGCCTGGATCAGCAGGGCGGTCTTGTCGGGGAACCTGCGGTAGACGGTGGCCCGTGTCACGCCGGCACGCTGGGCGACCTGCTCGATGCTGGTCTCGCTGGCGCCGCGCTCGATCAGGAGGTCGAGCGCGGCGCCGAGGATCGCCACGTCGACCTCCTGGCTGCGCGGCCGCCCGGGCAGTCGCGGGGGGTGCGCGGTGCCGGTCACGTTCCGACACTCGCCGTGCCTGAGCGGAGGGCATCCATCACCTGCCGACGGGCCGCCATGACCGCGCGTGGATGATTCCAGCCGATCGCGGCGACGGGAGTGCCGTCGGGCTCGGCGACGGCGGCGAATCGCATGGCGCCCGGCCGCCCCTCGATCGGGCGAATACGCGACCCCGGCGCGATGGTGCGGTGGATCTGGATCTTCACGTCGTACTGGTCGCTCCAGAAAGAGGGGAGCGGCGTGTACGGCGAGCCCGTCCCCATGATGTCGGCCGCGACGGCGATCGCCTGCTGGGTGGCATTGGTGCGGCTTTCCAGGCGGATGCTCCTTCCGAGGGCCTGGTGATGCCAGCGGGCCACGTCCCCCACGGCGTAGATCCCGGGCGCCGCTCGGCAACGCGAGTCGCACTCGACACCGTCCGACAGGGACAGGCCGCTGCCGTCCAGCCACCCGGTGGCGGGGGTGGATCCGATCGCCACGACGACCAGGTCGGCGGGAACGCGCTCGCCGTCCGCTCGTTCGACGGCGCTGACGCGGCCGGCCGTACCGATCAAGGAGGCGACTCCGACGCCGGTCCGCACGCGGACCCCGCGCCTGCGGTGGAGTGCGGCCACGCGGGCGCCGAGCTCGTCGCCGAGCCGGCCGGCCATGACCACTGGTGCGGGATCGATGAGGGTGACCGGCAATCCCATGCCACGTGCTGTGGCGGCGATCTCGCACCCGAGCACGCCCGCCCCGATGACGGCGACGCGTCGTGCCGACCGCAGGCCCCGCCGCAGGTCATCGGCCTCGTCCAGGGTGCGCAGGGTGTGCACGCCTGCCATGTCACGCTGGAAGGAGAGCCGGCGCGGGGTCAGCCCGGTGGCCACGACGAGGACGTCGTAGGAGAGGGTGCGCCCGTCGTCGAGGTCGACGGTGCGGGCCTCGGCGTCGAGCCGTTCCGCGCGGCGCCCGAGGACGAACTGCACGTCGGCGGGCGTCCTCACCTCTGCCCACTGACATGGATGACCCCGGCAGGGCAGAGCATGGCGGCCTCGTGGACCACCTCGTGCCCACCGACTCGCCTGCCTTGATGAGCCGCCCGCCCACCTCCACGTCCGCCAGGGCACTGCGCACCGTGAAGGGGAGGCCCGGCGCTCAGCAGCATGAAGCCGATGTTGGTCAGCTCCTCCTGCGTGAGATCGCCGCCGGTGAGCCCGCTGAGCAGATCGTCGCCGGGCTTGGCGCGCTTGGCCGCCACCAGCGCCTGTACCAGGTCCACGGGCGGCCCCTGCCGTTCCATGACGTCCAGGGACGCGCTGGTGATCTCGCTGATCCGCGGGCTGAGCGCGCGCATGCGGCGGACCGTGAACCGGCCGGTGAGGAGGTGCCGGTAGCGCGTGTGTTCAGGCGGATCCGTCGAGACGAAGAACCCCGGCGGGGCCGGTCGTGGCTCCTCCGTGACGCTGGGGCGAGGGATCGGGGTATGTGTCAGCTCCGCCCGGGAGCTGAAGCGCGGATCGGACAGGACGGCCCGGACCAGCTCATGGCCGGTCACCAGCCATCCGACGTGCCCATCCGGGTACGCCAGTCGGCTGGCACCCCCTTCCATCCGGTGGCGAGCCAGCTCGGCGGGCGGGTCGAAGGGAGTGGGGCGGGACAGAGGGAACGACGCGGCTTCGGTCGGGGAATCCGTCATGGGGCTCCTCAGCTGGATGGCGCCGGCTCCGGGGTGGAGCGCCGCAGGGCGGGCGGCCTTCGGCGCAGCGTTCGCGGCGCCGGTGCATGGGGTAGGCCGGTGCGGGGCGTGCGAGAGATAAGATACAGCACTGCCCTGTATTTGAACTACCGTTGGGGGACTATTTAAATTCAGAGCAGATCTGTATTGTAATTACGCCAACGGCGGCCCTGCCACCGACGATCTCCGCGCTTGATGAGGCCGCCACTGCCGGGATCAGGCAGGTCAGTCCACACATGAGAGACGGGAAGCGACCATGGGTGCCTACGTACTCGGGTTCCACGACATCGACAAGACGCAGCTCGGCCTGGTCGGCGGGAAGGGCGCCAACCTCGGCGAGCTGTCCGCGATCCACGGAGTCCGCGTGCCCTACGGATTCTGCGTCACCACCGACGCCTACCGGGATGTCGTCGAGCATGATGCGGCTGTCAGCGTGCTCATCGACGAGTTGTCCGGGCTGCGGGCCGACGACCGGGCGCGGATCGCCACCGCCGGCGCACGCCTGCGCACCGCCATCGAAGGCCTGACCGTGCCTGAGGAGATCCGGCGCGACATCGTCCGGCACCTCCACGAGGCAGGCGGTGATCACGTGCCGTGCGCGGTGCGCTCCAGCGCCACAGCCGAGGACCTGCCGTCCAGTTCCTTCGCCGGACAGCAGGACACCTACCTCAACATCCAAGGCGCGACGGCGGTCATCGACAGCGTACGGCGGTGCTGGGCATCGCTGTTCACCGACCGCGCGGTGGCCTATCGCATCCAGAACGGCTTCGACCACCGTGCGGTCCGCCTGTCGGTGGTCGTCCAGCAGATGGTCTTCCCGGACGCGGCGGGCATCATGTTCACCGCCGACCCGGTCTCCTCCAACCGGACGGTGGTCTCCATCGACGCGGGATTCGGACTGGGAGAGGCCTTCGTCTCCGGACTGGTCAACGCTGACAACTACCGGGTCAGGGCGGGGCGGATCATCGACAAGAAGATCGCCACGCAGACCAAGGAACTTCGCGCCTCGCCGTCCGGCGGCACCCATGAGCTGCCGATCGAGCCCGCACGGCAGCACGCCCAGAAACTCGGCGACGAGCAGATCCTCCAGCTCGAAGAGCTGGGGCGGCGGATCGAGACGCACTTCGGCAAGCCGCAGGACATCGAGTGGGCGCTGTACGACGGCATGTTCCACGTGCTGCAGAGCCGCCCCATCACCACGCTCTACCCCGTGCCACCCGCGCACGACGGCAAGAACCACGTGTACATCTCCTACGGACACCGGCAGATGATGACCGACGCCTTCGCGCCTCTGGGGCTGTCGTTCTTCACCCTGCTCCACGACAAGCTCGGCCGTACGGCGGGCGTCGTGGCCGGCGACCGCTTCTACAAGGACGTCTCGGCCGAGCTCACCTCGTCCTGGGCCAGGCCCGCCACCCTCAAGAGCCTCGACCAGGTCGACGTCCTGATGGCCAACGCCCTGCGCACCGTCCTGAAGCGGAAGGACTTCGTCGCCTCGCTGGCCCACGGCAGGACCTCGATGCTGGACTTCGGCGAGGGCGGCCCCCTGCCGATCGCCCGCCAGTACCTCAAGCTCTCCCGCGCGGACGACCCACGTGTGGTGCCCGACCTCATCGAGCACACCGAGGCGACGGTCGACCTGCTCAGGCGCGACATCGCAGGGAAGACAGGCGACGAGCTGTTCGCGCGCATCATCGACGACCACGCCGTGCTGGCCGAACTCACCTTCGACCCGCGCAGCGTCGCGGCGGCCTTCCTCGGCATCCAGTCGGTGAACTGGGTCAACAAGCACATGGAGGCCTGGCTGGGCGAGAAGAACGCCGCCGACGCCATCGCCCAGTCCGCCGACCACAACGTCGTGGCCGCCATGGGGCTCGACCTGCTGGACGTCGCCGACGTGGTCCGCCGGCACCCTGACGTCATGCGCTATCTGGAGACGGCCGACCGCGCCACCTTCTTCGCCGGCCTCGCGGAACTCGAGGGAGGCGATGCCGTACGGGACGCCATCCAGGGCTACCTGCGCGCCTACGGCATGCACTGCGCCGGCGACATCGACATCACCAGGACGCGCTGGAGCGAGGACCCGACGCTGCTCGTCCCTCTTCTCCTCAGCAACATCAAGAACTTCCCGCCGGGGGAGCGCCGCCGGAAGGCGGAGCAGGGACGCGCCGAGGCCGAACGCACCATGAACGACCTCCTCGAGCGTCTCAGGAAACTGCCCGGCGGCACGGGCAAGGCCAAGAAGGCGGCCAGGAAGATGAGCCTGATCCGCCACTTCATCGGCTACCGCGAATACTCCAAGCACTCCCTCCTCCTGCGGTACGAGATCTACAAGCGGGCGCTCATGGAGGAGGCCGCCAAGCTGGTGGAGCGGGGGGTCATCAAGAAGCCCGAGGACGTGTACTTCCTGTCCATCGACGAGTTCAGGGCGGTGGTCAACACCGGCGAGCTGGATGAGGCGCTCATCGCCCAGCGCAGGGAGGCGCACGAGACGTACCAGAAGCTCACGCCGCCACGCGTGATCACCTCCGAGGGCGAGGTCGTCTCCGGCGCATACGACGCGGGCAGCCTGCCGCGCGGGGCGCTGGCGGGGATCGCCGTCTCGTCCGGCGTCGTGGAGGGCAGGGCGCGGGTCATCCGCAGCATGGCCGAGGCGGACGTGGAGGAGGGCGACATCCTCGTCACCGTCTTCACCGACCCGAGCTGGTCTCCGCTGTTCGTGTCGGTCAAGGGCGTCGTCATGGAGGTCGGAGGGGTGATGACGCACGGCGCCGTCGTGGCCCGCGAGTACGGTCTTCCCGCCGTCGTCGGAGTGGAGGCGGCCACCAGGCTCATCAAGGACGGGCAGCTCATCCGGGTCAACGGCACCGACGGATACGTCGAGCTGCTGCCGAATCCCTGACCGCTCCACGACCACCCCTGGGAGGTGGGCCGCAGGTCCAGCGCGGAGCACAGGAGGCGGGCTGTCCGTGACCAGGGGCAAGAGTGGCAATCGGGACGTCAGGGGCCTCTGTGGGGAGTATCTTGCGACCGAGAGGAGTATCACTATCGGCGATTGGCAAGATTCATGCCGTTACGCCCTCGGCTGTTGTCACGTCTCAACGGCGGTCGCCCGCCGCCCGGAGTCCGGACAGGCGGCGACGCCCCGGCATGAGGACCGGTAGGAGTGGTGTCGTGGACGACCCTGCGCAGGATGGGCACGCGGGCCCGGTGCCGAACCGTCCACCCCACAGGACGCCGCCTCATGGCGTGGATCCCCGGGTGGCGGCCCTGATTCGTGGCGTGGTGGTGTGCTGCGGGCTGGGAGCCGTGCTGGCCGCGCTGTTGACGCCGATCGGCCGGCTGGTGGGTGTCCCGGCGCTGCGGAGCCTGGCCACAGGGCAGGCGGCGATGAAGGCGAACACCGTCGTGTCGCTGCTGGCGCTCGGTGCGGCGCTGCTCCTCCTGGCCGCGCCTGGCGACGGGCGCCGAGGCGGCCGGCACTGGCGCCGCTGGGGCGCGTGGGCGGGGGCGGGCCTGGCCGCCCTGCTCGGCGCGTTCACGCTGGTCGAATACATGGCGGGCATCGACCTCGGCATCGACAGGATGGTGGCGGTCGGCCCGCCCGGCACGGCGGCCGATCCCGCGGCGCCACTCGGGGTGCCGGTCTGGCGGATGGCCCCCAGCACCGCCCTGGCGCTCCTTCTGGCCGGTGCGGCCCAACTCCTGCTGGCCGGGCGGCGGCTCGTCGCGGCCGGCCAGGCGATCGCGCTCGTGATCGTCGTGATCGGGATGCTGGGACTGTGCGGGCAGGTGTATCAGGTGCCGGCGTTGGTGCGCTTCGCCGGCTACACCGGGATGGCGGCGCACACGGCGCTGGCGTTGATACTGCTCGGACTTGGAACGTTCCTGCGGCGCAACGATGCCGGGATGGCCGCGCTGGTGTGCGGCGGCGGCAGCGCCGCCCTGCTGGGCCGCTGCCTGCTCGGCGCCACGCTGGTCGTGCCGCCGACGCTGGGCTGGATGCAGCTGCTGGGTCAGCGCGCCGGCTATTACGACAGCCGACTGGGTACCGCACTGCTGGTCATGGCCAACGTCAGCGCGTTCCTCGTGATCGGGCTGGCCGTACTGGCGGTGGCAGCCCGCATCGAACGCGAGCGCACCCATGCCCAACTCTCGGTGCGTGAGCTCAGATGGTGGCGCGTCCTGATGGACCACACACCGGCCGCCATCTACCTCAAGGACTTGAGCGGCCGCTATCTGGCGGTGAACGCCACCTTCGCGCGCATCTTCGGCCTGCGCCCTGAACAGGTGCGCGGCCTGACCGCTCACGATCTGCTCCCAGGACCTACCGCCGACCAGCTGCGCGCCAACGACCGGCGCGCCCAGGACGCGGGACACGCCATCCAGGTCGACGCTCAGGTCACCCTGCCCGGCGGCGTTCGCGACCATCTGAGTGTGCTGGTGCCGCTGCTCGACCATGCCGGCCGCGTGGAAGGCGTGTGCGGGATCGCCACCGACGTCACCGACCGAGCCCATGCCCAGCGTGAACACGACCGGCTCCAGCAGCGCTTCGCCGACCTGCTCGAGTCCGCCCCCGACGCCATGGTGATCGTCGACGGTCGCGGCGTCATCCAGCTGGTCAACGCTCAGACCGAGGCCCTCTTCGAGTACGGCAGGACCGAGCTGATCGGCGCGGCCGTGGAGATGCTCATACCCGAGGAGTCGCGCCAGGCTCATCGCGCGCACCGCGCCGCCTACACCGCCGACCCCAAGGTGCGGCCCATGGGAGCCGGCCGCCGCCTGGTCGGCCGGCGTCAGGACGCCAGCACCTTCCCCGTGGAGATCAGCCTGGCACCCCTGCACATCGAGGACGGCATGCTGATCTGCGCGGTGATCCGTGACGTCAGCCAGCGCGATCGCCAGGAGCGGCAACGCGCCGAGCTGGCAGCCATCGTGCAGACCAGCCAGGACGCCGTCCTGGCCCTGACCCCCGCCGGTGTCATCACCTTCGCCAACCCCGCCGGCGCCCGCCTGTACCGGTACCCGCTGCCGGACCTGCTCGGCTGGCACCTGACCCGGCTGATCCCACCCGGTCACGCGGAAGACGTGCACACCGCCCTGGCTCGCCTACGCCAGGGACATCCGGCCAGCGTGGAGACACTCGCCGCGTGCCGTGACGGAGAATGCGTGGACATCGAGCTGACCCTGTGGCCCGTCCACGACGCCAGCGGGCACCTGGTCAGCATCACCGCCGCGGCCCGCGACATCACCGCCCGCAAGCTCGCCGACCTGGAACTGCGCCGCCTGTACGAGCAGCACCGTCACGTGGCCTCCACCCTGCGCCGCAGCCTCATGACCCTGCCGCCCGACCTGCCCGACCTCCCGTGTGCCCGCCGGTACCTGCCTGCCATCGAGGGCGCAGGCATCGGCGGCGACTGGTTCGACCTCATCGCCCTGGCAGACGGCCGGATCGGCGTTCTCATCGCCGATGTCATGGGCCGCGGGGTCGAGGCCGCCGCGGTCATGGGACACCTGCGCCCGGCCGCACACGCCCTCGCCAAGACCGGGATGCCTCCTGGCGACCTCCTGCACGCGCTCGACGACCTCGTCTGCGACCTGCCCGACCAGCTCGTCACCTGCTGCTACCTCATCCTCGACCCCGCCGCTCACGAGATGCGCGTCGGTCTGGCCGGACACCTGCCTCCCCTTCTGGCGCGGCCTGACGCCCCGGTGAGCACGCTGCCCCTGGTCGTCGGCCTTCCCCTCGGCGTCGGCGACTCCGAGCCCTACACCCACACCCGCCTGTACCTGCCCCACGACGCCACCCTCGCCCTGTACACCGACGGGCTCATCGAGACCCCCGGCACCGACCTCGACGCCCGCCTGACGCTGCTGCGGACCGAACTGCGGGCCGCCCTCGCCACGACCGGGAGCCTCGAAGCGGCCGCTGACCACGTCCTGGCCCGCCTCCTGCCCGACCCGGCCAATCCCGCTGACGACGTCACCCTTCTACTCGTGCAACCACCCGCCCCGCCGCGTACCCTCGGCGCCGCCCGCTGAGGGGGAGGTCGTGCCGTAGCGGGGGACGGCGCCGCAGATGCTCACCGGGTGCTCGGCTCCGGCGCTGACCGACGAGGCAGAAACGCTGCCCGCCCTTGAGCCCGCCGCCCTCGGAGACCCGCCACCAGAAGCCAATCGGACGTTTGAAACGTCTGTTTGCGGCGCTGGTAAGATCGCCTACGTGGGAGTCCCTGAGGATTTGCTGGCCGCCGCCAAGCAGTGCCTGTCCGAGCGCGGGTACGCACGCACAACGGTCCGAGACATCGTCGCCGTCTCCGGCAGCAACCTCGCCGCGATCAACTACCACTTCCGCTCCAAAGACGCCCTGCTCGCCCAAGCGATGATCGAGACGACCGGGGATGCGGTAGCAGAGGTCCTCAAGGCGTTCCCAGACGACTCCCAGGAGTGGTTCGAGACGTTCTGGGCGCAACTGATCGAGTCCTTCCGAGCCAACCCGATGGTGTGGCGAGCCAACGTCGAGACCCTGGCGCAGGCGCCCCATCTCCCCGACATACGAGCCCGCCTGGCTGAGGGGCAGGCGCTTGCCCAGCGCGAGTTGGGCAGGCGCCTGCCGCATCAGGACGAGGCGGGTGCGCAGGTGTTGCTGACGCTGCTCATCGGTCTGCTGGTCCGATGGCAGATCGATCCGGACAACGCCCCGACGGCCCACGACCTGGCAGCCGGTATCCGGTCGGTGGCTGACGCGGCCGCCGGCTAACGCATGACGTGCCGTCCGGAGCGGTCCGGGCGAGGTTGTGGCCGGCCCGCGCGCCGTACCGAACGCAACATGACCGGCGCGAGGAGCGCCATCAGGGACAGACCCACAGCAGCGGCGATCATGGCGTAGTGCTGGCCATGGGTGAAGGCCCCGCGGGCCGCGGCGGCCAGGGTGATCCCAGCCGGTTCGGGCAGGTGCCGCGCCGCCTCAAGGGCGCCGCCGAGGGTGTCCAGCGCCGATTCGGGAGCGCCGGAGTCGGCGAGGTGTCCCCGGTAGACGGCGGTGCCGATACTGCCGAGCAGGGAGATGCCGAGCGCGCCGCCGAACTCGGTGGCCACCTGCGACAGCCCTGCCACCGAGCCCGCCCGCTCCGGCGGGGCGGTGGCGATGATCAGGTCGGAGGAGACGGTCAGCACGAGGGTGACGCCGCCGGCCATCAGCATGATTCCGGCGATCAGCAGGCCTGTCTGGCCGGTCACGTCCAGCTGGGACAGCAACGCGAACCCACCGGCGCCGACGAGGAGCCCGGCGCAGACCACCAGCCCGGGACGGACCCTCCGCACCAGGACGGGAGCCAGGCCCGCGGCGAGCATCGCCATGCCGGCCGAGGGCAGCGCGTACAGGCCGGCGATGAGCGGCCGGGCGCCCATGACCATCTGCAGGTACTGGGTGGTGAAGAGGCTGGAGCCGACCATGGCGAAGACGCCGAGGGTGTTGGTGCTGATGGCGGCGGTGAACGCACGGCTGCTGAACAGGCGCACGTCCAGCATCGGTTCGGCCGTCGAGCGCTGGCGGCGCACGAAGACGACGCCCAGCGCCAGGCCGGTCGCGATGGCCAGCACCGGCAGCCATCCGATGCCGTCCTGGGCGATGTGCTGGACGCCGTAGATCGTAGGCAGGATCGCCGCCAGCGACAGGCCCGCGCTGAGCAGGTCGAACCGGCTCGGGTGCGGGTCACGCGACTCGGGGAGCAGCAGCGGCGCCAGGATCAGCAGCAGTGCCATCACCGGCAGGTTGACCAGGAACACCGAGCCCCACCAGAAGTGCTCCAGCAGCGCGCCGCCCATCAGCGGCCCCAGCATGGCGCCGCCGGCGAACGCGCCGGTCCAGATGGAGATGGCGATCCGGCGCTGGCCGTCGTCGTGGAACATGTTGCGGATCAGTGACAGTGTCGAGGGCATCAGCGTGGCTCCACCCACCCCGAGCAGTGCCCGGGTGACGATGAGCAGGTCTGCGCTGGGCGAGAAGGCGGCGACTGCGGAGGCGGCGCCGAATGCCGCAGCCCCGGCCATCAGCAGCCGTCGTCGTCCGACCCGGTCGCCCAGCGTGCCCATCGGCAGCAGCAGCCCGGCGAGCATGAACGGGTAGATGTCGATGATCCACAGCAGCTGGGAGCCGCTCGGCGCCAGGCTGGCGCTGATGAACGGCAGCGCGTAGGACAGCACGTGCAGGTCGACGGAGATCAGGAGCACGGGCAGGACCAGGACGGCCAGCCCGATCCACTGCTTGCGTCCGGTTTTCATGAGCGGCCTTTCTCACGGAGGGGGGCACCGGCGTGGTGCAGGTGGTGGAGCGCCTCGCCGTGCGAGGCCGCGAAACCGACCTCGTGGTACGGCAGGCCGAGCCGGCGGCAGTAGGCCCGCACGATGGGTTGCGCCAGGCGCAGGTTGGGGGTGGGCATGCTGGGAAACAGGTGGTGTTCGATCTGGTAGTTGAGCCCGCCCATGGCGATGTCGATGAACCGGCCGCCGCGCACGTTTCGGGTGGTGAGCACCTGCTTGCGCAGGAAGTCCACGGAGGCCTGCCCGGTCAGCGTCGGCATGCCCTTGTGGCCGGGGGCGAAGACGCAGCCCATGTAGACCCCGAACAGCCCCTGGTGCACGGCGAAGAAGACCAGCGCCTTGCCCGGTGACAGCACCCAGGCCAGCGCGCCCAGGTAGAGGGCGATATGGGCGAGCAGCAGCGAACCTTCCAGTGCGCGGTGCTTCATCCAGGGTTGCCGCAGCGCGCGCAGACCGCCCAGGTGCAGGTTGAGCCCCTCCAGCAGGAGCAGCGGATAGAACAGGAACGCCTGCCGGCCGCCGATGAGCCGGGCCAGGCCGCGGCTGTCGCGTGCCTGCTCCTGTGACCACACCAGGACGTCGGGCACGACGTCCGGATCGAGGTCCTCGTGGTTGGGGTTGGCGTGGTGGCGGGTGTGCTTGTTCATCCACCAGCCGTAGCCGAGGCCGATCCCGAGGTTGCCGCCGAGGCGCCCGAGGATCTCGCTCGGCGTTCGGCTGGTGAAGATCTGCCGGTGCGCCAGATCGTGCAGCACGAGGGCGACCTGGGCGAAGACGATCGCGAAGAAGGCGGCCAGCGGCACCTGAAGCCAGGAGTCGCCGAGCCGGAAGAACGCCGCCATACCCGCCAGGTAAAGACCTGCCACCGCACTGAGCCGTACCAGGTAGTGGAGGGGGCGGCGGTCGAGGAGGCCGGCCTGCCTGATGCGTCTGGACAGGTGGCTGAAGTCGCTCGTGGCCGTGGCCGTGGCCGTTGCGGTTGCGTGTGCCATGCCGCCGACCATACACACGTTTGGGACAGTCGTCCAAAACATATGTTTGTGACAAATGTTTGGATAGGGTGGCGGCATGAAAGAACGAGACAAGCTGATCGAGGGCGCCAAACGCTGCCTGCAGGAACGCGGCTACGCGCACACCACGGCGCGCGACATCGCCCAGACCTCCGGCGCCAACCTGGCCTCCATCGGCTACCACTTCGGATCGAAGGACGCGCTGCTGGTCGAGGCCATGCTCGAGGCGACCGCCGACTGGGCCGACAAACTTCGCCAAGCTCTGGCCGACGACGCGCCACGCGAGGGGCAGGAGACCCTGTGGCGGCGGGCGATCGAACTGCTCGACCTGCACCGCCCCGTCTTCGTGGCCAACATCGAGGCCTTCGCCCAGGCCGAGCGCCGGCCACGGCTGCGACAAGCGCTGGCCGACGCCCAGGAGACCGCTCGGCTGGAACTGGCCCACTGGCTCGCCGAGGCGACATTGCCTCCCACGAAGCAGCGGGCAGTCGGTGCCTTCTATCTGACCCTGCTGACGGGGTTGATCCTGCAGCACCTCATCGATCCGGAACGGGCTCCCACCGCTGAAATGCTGACCGAGGCGCTGCCTGCCGTCCGGGTGCGTGGCGCCGGGTGACGGCGATGCCTCCGCTCACCCTGCGTCAGGCCCTGCTGATCGTGGATGCCGTGAACGGGCTGTACGTCACCGACCGGCTGGCCAAGACGCAGCTGCTGGCGCAGGAAGTGGCGGCCGTGATCGCGTTGGGCACGCCAGAAATATGGGCGGCTGACGGGCGGGCCCTGCTGTGCATGATCGACGCGTGGACGACGTGTCAACGTCTGGCCGTCATCGATGCCGCCGAGCGATTCTGGTCATGTTCCGAGGGCGGCTACGAGGAGGGCCTGCGGGCGGCAGGGCTGTTGCCCGAGCCATGAGTTCGATGGCAATCGCGCGCACCGGCCTCGCGGATGTGCGCGCGCACTGCAGTGCCCTCGATTTGGACGTGATCGGCGGCGTCATCAACGCCGAACCACGCGAGGACCAGATGCCGATCGTGGCCGGTCTTCCGAGCCCTTGCCGTGTCGGACGTCGAGCTTGCCGAACCGGCCCAGGTCCCCGCGCACACCTTCCAGGTCCAGCATCCGGGCTTCGTTGATCCGCAGTCCGCAGTCCGCAGTCCGCAGTCCGCCGTCAGCCGCGAGTCGGACGACGGCGCAGTCGCGGGCGGCCGGGGCGAACATGCGGCAGGTCGCCAGTTACTCGCGCCATCCGGCGAACAGCTGCTCGCGTGGACGGCACGCGCAACTGCGCACAGGAACGAAGGAAGACCCCCGTAACTCAACTCAAGAGCTGTTGCTCACCCGAATGGCGAAACCTTGCTGATGGGGCTCAAAGAGGAGTTGCTCGGGCGTCAAGGAAGGCCCACAGCATCGCCCTCGGATTCGCTGTCGTCGTCAACCGGCTGGGAGTTGACTTGCAGCACAGGCTGTGGCGGCAGGCGTAGCCCGGGCGCCTGGTCGGGAAGGCATGTAGGGGGGCTGGACCAGTCGGCAGCGTCGGCGAAGTCGACCTCGCCGCCGGAGAACGCCGCGTCCTGGAACCAGACCATGCCGCCGGAGAACAGCGCGCCGCAGAAGGAGATCTTGCCTCCGGAGAAGTCCGCGCGCTCGAACGAGACCTGGCCGCCGGAGAAGACCGCGTTGGTGAACGCTATCTCGCCGCCGGAGAACTTCGCGTCGCGGAACACGACCAGGCCGGAAAACCTCGCGTCGTCGAACGTGACCTTGCCGCCGGAGAACTTCGCGTCGTCGAACGGGACCCAGCAATTGGAAAACTCTGCGCCGTTGAAGCCGATCTGGCCGCCGGAGAACACCGCGCTGAAGAACGGGACCTGGCCGCTGGAGAACACCGCGTTGGTGAACGAAACCTCACCACTGGAAAGCTCCGCACGGTTGAACGAGACCTCACCGCCGGAGAACTTCGCGTCGTCGAACGCGACCTCGCTGCCGGAGAACACCGCGTCGACGAACCAGACCGAGCCGCCGCAGAACACCGCGTCGACGAACAAGGCCGAGCCGCCGGAGAACACCGCGCTGGAGAACCCGACCTGGCCGCCGGAGAACACCGCGCCGCCGAACGAGACCAGGCTGCCGGAGAACACCGCATCGCCGAACGAGACCAGGCTGCCGGAGAACTTCGCATCGCCGAACGAGACCTGGCCGCCGGAGAACTTCGCGCCGTCGAACAGGACGTGGCCGCCGGAGAACACCGCCTCGCGAAAGTCGGCGCCGTTGTCGAAGACGACGCCGGTGAAGTCGAGGTCATGGCCGTACCAGGGGGTGGCCGCGTCGCGGCGGAGATGGGTGGCGATGAGGCGGAGGATGGTCGAGCGAGCCTCGCGCATGGCACGCCAGGTGCCGTGTGCGCTGGGGTCGTCTTCGGCGTCGGGTTCGGGGTCGGGGGGCATGCGCAAGTACGCGCACAGCACGTCGATGCACATCTGACGGCCGCCAGGCCAGTCATCGGCGAGGGCGGCCAAGGCGTGGACGCCGGCCAGGCGGACCGAGGGGGCCTCAGAGCCGAGTTTGTCGGTGGCCTTGTCGAAACGTTCGGCGTACAGCTTGGTGTGCTCGCGGGCCTCCCCGACTTCGGCGAGGCGCTGTTTGCGGTAGGCGACGACCAGGGCGACGACGCCGCCGACACCAGCGACCACGGCAAGGGAGATCTTGATGACCTCCAGCATGTTGGTGACGTCGAGCTTGCCGCGGGGGAGGTCGGGCGAGCCAAGTCCGACCAGGGCAAGCATGATCAGCCCGACGGCCGCGGCGGCGGCCAGGACGAGGGTGAGCACTATGGCGAGGCTGATCGGGGCCAGGGGCACGGACCGGTGCCGGGATGCGGAGCGGCGGCGCTGGGGGAGCAGGCGCTTCAGGGGCGGAAGTCGGCGGGGGAGGCGCGGCATGTCTGCCACGATGCCGGGCCTATGCCCTGGCCGTGAAGAAGATCGGGGAGCCGTTGGCGGATCGTGTTGGGCAGGGCTGTCCTGTCAATCCCACAGCTCGGCACACGTAAGTGCTGAGCCGAATCGCTACCGGTCGTCCGTTCCCAAGGCACGAGCCCGGCAGTGACAGCGCGCGAACAAGGACATGCCGCACCAGATCGAGAGCTTCCACCCGTTTCGACAGCATCCCGCTGACGTCCGTCACGCTGCGCGACACCGGTGACCGCCCGATCAGGATCACATCCGGCCACTCCAAGAACCTCTGGTGATCGTCCACCTGGGTCACGCTGGCTGCCTGCCAGGAAACATCGTGCCCGTTCGCAGTCGGGATCGAGCTGGTGCGGAACGCAGGCACAGCGGGCCCGGCTCCCCGTCCAACGGACGCACGTCGTGGCCTGGCTGCGCGTCGAGACGCACGAAGGCCGGCCGGTGGGGCCTTTCCAGCAGCGCCGACTGCTGGCCGCACTGGAGCCGGCGGCGCTGCAGGCCCTGGACCGCCGACCAGGGATGTGGCACGTGGCCGGCTTCAGCGACGACCTGATCGTGGTGTTCACCGACCCTGTCGCGGGCGCGCACCTCTACAGCCTGGTCAGGCAGGAGACGCAGGCACTGCTGGCGACGCTGACCGAACGCGGCGACGCGCTCGTCACAGTCGGGATGGGCACCCCGCAGGCGGGCCCCGACGGCATCAGACAGTCGGCGGCGGAGGCCAGGGCGCCGACCTCGACGACCCCGACGTCAGGTTCGCCATGTACCCCTGCTCCCCCCGAGATCAGTACGTGCTGGAGACCGCCCGCTGGACGACAGCCGGCTTCGACGTGGACTGAGCCCAGGTCCGACCTCAAGAAAGCGTATGGATCGGCACCGTGCCCGTCAGAGTCGCGTTGAGTTCGTCGAATTCGCCCACGGTGTCGGCCGATAGTGGGGATGCCGTCTACAGGAGGAATCGTGGCAGCGCGTACTCAGCAGCGCAGTATCCCGCCCGACAAGCATCATCTCGGGCGGGGTATGGAGCAGTTCCACCACCCGCGCCCGGTGTGCGTCGGGGGCAGGCCGACGCCACAGAGGGAGCGGTTGCTCGGCGGGTTGACCGGCCGGGTGTTGGAGATCGGCGCGGGTGACGGCGTGAAGCTCACCTGCTATCCGACGGCCGTGCAGGAGATCGTCCTGGTCGAGGGCGACCCTTTTCTCCGGGCGGCCGCTCAACTGACCGCCGGTGAGGTGGACATCCCTGTGCGGGTCATCGATGGCGGGCTCAGCAGGCTGCCGGTCCCCGACGCCTCCTGCCACGCCGTCGTGACGTCCCTGGTCCTCTGCTGCTCCCCGTCGGCGACGGAGACCTTGCACGAGGTGCGCCGCGTCCTGCGGCCGGGCGGTGAGCTGCGTTTCTACGAGCACCAGCGATCCGGCAACCACATGATCGCGATGTGCGAGAGCCTGGTCTCCCCGCTGTGGTCACGCGCGCTCGGCGGTTGCCATCCCGCCCGCGACACGCTGGCGGCGCTCCAGCACGCGGGCTTCACCGTCGACGGAGCGGAGCGGTTCGCGTTCCATCACATGCGTCACGTCCTGGGTACGGCCCGGCCGCGCTGACGCGAGTGCCGAGCCAGGACCGTCCTGGCCCTCACCCACCCGAGCCCGCGCGACCCGTGGAGACGGCCGCCTGGCCGTTTTGACGTTTTCCCTACGCGTTCCCTACGCGCGAGGCGGTGGGCCGAGACCTAGCCTTGATCTCGGAAGGGACACCGCCATGGACACCACCATCCTGTTAGGCGTCGTCGCGTTCGTCGTCGTCGTGCTCATGCTCACCGGCTTCAGAGTCGTCAACCAGGTGGAGCGTGGCATCGTCTTCCGGCTCGGCCGGGCGCAGCGGCGAATCAGGCAGCCGGGGTTGCGGCTGCTCGTCCCGTTCGTCGACCAGATGAAGAAGGTCAACGTCCAGATCGTCACCATGCCCATCCCCACCCAGGAGGGCATCACCCGCGACAACGTCTCCGTTCGGGTGGACGCGGTCGTGTACTTCAGGGTGCAGGACCCGATGCGGGCGGCGATCGAGGTGCAGGACTACCTGTTCGCCATCGAGCAGGTCGCACAGACCTCGCTGCGGTCGATCATCGGCAAGAGCGAGCTGGACGACCTGCTCACCAATCGCGAGGAGCTGCACAAGGGCCTCGCCCTGATGATCGACAGCCCGGCGCTCGGCTGGGGCATCCACATCGACCGGGTGGAGATCAAGGACGTGCAGCTGCCCGAGACGATGAAGCGGTCGATCGCCCGCCAGGCGGAGGCCGAGCGAGAGCGCCGCGCCCGCGTCATCGTGGCCGACGGCGAGCTGCTGGCCGCCCAGAAGCTCGCCGACGCCTCCGGCATCATGGCCGAGGCACCTGCCGCGATGCAGCTGCGGCTGCTTCAGACCGTGGTGGAGGTCGCCGCGGAGAAGAACTCCACGCTCATCATGCCGCTGCCAGTGGAGTTGCTGCGATTCTTCGACCGCGCCACGCAGGCCGCCACGAACCCCGAGCCCGTGCAAGTCGCGCCGCCCGTGCAAGCCGCGCCGCCCGTGCAAGCCGCGCCGGCCGTGCAAGCCGCGCCGCCCGAGCGCCAGGCCGAACTCGGCGAGGGCAAGCTCGCCGAACTGTCGCCGACGAGCCCGGACGAGGAGCCCACCAGGGCGCTGCGCCCGCCGGCGGCAGCGGCGCCAACGACCGACTGACGAGCAGCGTCGACACCGCGGCCACCAGCGCGCCGCCCGAGCAGGCCGGCACGGAGAGGCCGGGAGTGCGTTCACTCCTGGCGGACGTCGGCCTGCGGTGGTTCCACGGCAGGGAACAGGATCGCGCTCATCAGGTGAGGGGCGCGACCTGATGCGGGCTTGTTGCCCCACCTGGCCGCGAGGACCGCGCGCATTTCCTCGATCATGTCCTCGAGTTCGTCGCGGCTGAGCCAGAGCACCATTTGCCGATAGCCGACCAGGTCGGCGGTCGGGTCGGCTCCGTCCTGGTCGAGGTAGGCGTTGAACTCGGCATGCAACGCGGCCATGGCCGCGGTGAACCCTCGGCGGTGCTCTTCCAGGGACATCGACGCGGCCGCGTCGGCGTCGATCATCGTCCGGTCCCGGCGCAACCGGTAGTGGCGCTCGACGGCGCCGTGCACGCGCTCCTCCCCGGCCACCTCCAGAACCCCCGCCTCAGCCAGCAGGCCGACGTGCCGGTACACGGTGGTCTTCGGAACGTCGGGCAGGTGAGCGCACAGGTCGGAGGTGGTGCGGGTGGGCTCGCCGGACATGGCGTGCACGATGCGCAGCCGTACCGGGTGGAGGAGTAGTTCAAGGGTGTCCACTCCCAAACGTTCCCACATCTGATACCGTTCCCAAAATTGGGAAAGGGGCATTGGAATGACCATGAACACTACGGCGGCTCGGCTTACCGACGAGGCGATCGTTCCGCTGCGCACGCTCGATCCGACCGGGCCACTGGACGACCTCGCGTGGCTGGACGAGGCGATCGGCGATGCGCGGGTCGTGGCGATCGGTGAGAGCGCGCACTACAACCGCGAGTTCTATGAGCTGCGGCACCGCCTGCTGCGCTACCTGGTCGAACGGCACGGATTCAGTGCGTACGCGATGGAGACCGGTTTCGTCGAAGGGCGGCAGGCCGACGCCTGGATCCGAGGCGGCGAGGGCCGGCTCGACCAGGTCATGGCGAACGGCCTGACGTCACTGATGGGGGTGTGGACGCAGATGGGCGCACACCTGCAGTGGATGCGCGACCACAACGGCACCACCGGGCGCCCCGTCGGCTTCTACGGCATCGACCTGCCAGGCTCGATGGTCTCGATGGAGCCCGGATTGGACGCCGTGCTCTCCTACCTCGAGCAGGCCGATCCGGAGTTCCGGCTCGACCCGCAGGTCCGGGAGACGGCCTGCGGGCTCGCGGCACCCTCCGCGTTCTCCGCGCCCGCGGCCCTCGCCGCGTACGGGGCTCTCGCGGTCGAGACCAGGGACGCGCTCACGGCGGCACTCGCCGACCTCGCCGCACGCATGAAGGGCCGGCGGCTGGACTACCTACGGCGGACCACCGTCGACGCCTACGAACGCGCACTCCGCTCGCTACGCGTCACGCTCACCCTCGACACCGTCGTTCGCGCGCTGGCCCGCGGCGACCAGCAGGCGGCGATGTGCGACCGTGACGCCGCGATCGCGGACACGGTCGAGTGGATCCTGCGCAGGGAGGACCGGATCATCCTCGCCGCCCACAACGGCCACGTCCAACGCCGCCCGCTCACCCTGCCGGGGATGCCGCCGATGACCCCGATGGGCATGCGCCTCGCCGAACGGCTGGGAACCGGCTATCTCGCCATCGGCGCGACCTCGGGGACCGGCCAGACCCTCAACACCGGCGCCGACTTCTACACCGGCACTCTCTTCACGGATCTGGAGGCCCCCGAACCCGGCAGCCTCGACGCGCTCATGGCCGCGAGCCACGACGGGCCCTTCGCGACCGACCTGCGACGGCTGTCACCGGCCGACACCGACGCCGTCCGGGCCGCCACCCGGCAGCGTGCCGTCGGCGCCTTCTACGCCGACCAGAGCCCGCTGGACGCCTTCGACCTCGTCGTCCACCTCCCATACGTCACGGCCGCCGAACCCGACCAGGCCGCGCTCGCCCAGGCTCCCTCCGATGTCCAGCAGGCATTCTCCCGATGGAAGCCGGCATGACACCGAGATGAGTCTCATGACACGCGGAAGCGCATGCGGCACACCACGGCCTCCGTACGGCGGCGCAGCGCCCCGGCCAGCACCGCGCCGCGCTGGTTCTGCAGCATGCGCTGCCAGGCGTGCTCCGGCTCGACCTCCGCGATGAGCACGAAAACGTGCGCCTCCGGCACCCGCCCCAGGTAGCCGACCAGCGGTTCGTCCAGCCGCCGGTGGGCATCGAAGAGCTGCACGAGCTCCACCCCGGGATTCCACCGTTCCCAGTCGTTCACGAACCGGCGGGCCTGGGCCTCGTCCTCGGGGTGGGTGATGTTGACGGCCACCACCCGGTCGCCCAGCGACAGGGCCGCCGCGAGCGCATCACGCGTAAGCCGGGTGACCGCGTGCACAGGCACGACCACGAGGGAACGCCGAGGGCGGGGCGGCGCAGGGACGGCGCCGAGCTCGAGCCGGGTGCCGATGCGCGTGTAGCTGCGGTTCACCCATTCCATGCCCGCCACCATGAGCGGCAGGGCGATCACGACCAGCCAGCCGCCCTCGGTGAACTTCGAGACCGACACCACGACCGCGGCCACACCGGTCAGCAGCGCGCCGAAGCCGTTCAGCAGGGCCCGCCACCGCCAGCCCGTGGGCCGCTCCATCATCCAGTGCCTGACCATGCCGGCCTGCGACAGCGTGAACCCGACGAACACCCCGACGGCGAACAGCGGCACCAGCATGTTCATGTCGCCGGCCGCGACGACGATCAGTGCGCCGCTGGTGACGGCCAGGAAGGCGATGCCGTACCGGTGGACCTGCCGGTCGGCGCGCAGCGCGAAGAAGTGCGGCAGGTTGTTGTCCGAGGCGAGCAGCTGGGCCAGCACGGGCAGCCCGCCGAAGGAGGTGTTGGCGGCCAGCGCCAGCAGGACCACGGTGGAGAACTGCACCAGGTAGAACAACCACCCGTCACCCAGCGACGCCTGCGTCACCTGGGCCAGCACGGTCACACCGTCGGCCGGGACGATGGCGAACTTCTCGATGAGCGCGGCGATGCCGATCAGCATGACCGCCAGCAGTCCGCCCAGCGCCACTTCGGCGTGCTGGGCCCGCCGTACCCGCGGCTGTTTGAAGGAGGGCACCGCGTTGGCGATGGCCTCGACACCGGTCAACGACGCGCACCCGTTGGCGAACGCCTTGAGCAGCAGCAGAACGCCGACCGTCTCCAGGCTCTGCGCCTGGTGGTGCACGTCGATCGCGGGCTCGCTCCTGATCAGGCCGGCGATGACGACCAGTATGATCGCGGCCACGTAGATCGCGGTGGGCGCGATGAACGCGTGGGCGCTGTGCGCGATGCCCTTCAGGTTGATCGCGGTCACCAGCACCAGCACGCCCAGGCAGATCCACACCGTGTGGGGCAGCAGCCCGGGGAAGGCCGAGGTGAGCGCGGCGGTGCCGGCGGCGACGGAGACGGCGACGTTGAGCACGTAGTCGATGGTCAGCGAGGCGCCTGCGATCAGGCCGGCCCGGCGGCCGAGGTAGGTCTTGGCCACACCGTACGCCCCGCCGCCCTCGGGGAAGGCGGCGATGACCTGCCGGTAGGAGAACGTCAGCACGGCCAGCAGCGCCGCGATGGTGAGCGTGACCGGGATGGTGAACCCGAGCCCTGCCCCGCCCGCCAGCGCCAGGACCAGCACGATGGCCTCCGGCCCGTAGGCCACGGAGGCCATCGCGTCCAGCGAGAGCGCGGCCAGGCCACCGGCGACTGACAGCCGGTGTTTGTCGCCGCTATCGACAGGCTCCTTGGGCTTGGCCTGAACAGCAGTCATGAGGAACTCCTGAATGAGGGATGTCGCCACTCATCGTGCTCCTGCAAAAAACGACATATTTCCATCAATACGGACCATTGACGCTCGACTGGGGGATAACCACGCGCTCCATACGGTGGCGTCACTGTCTTCAGAGGATGCGCGTCACACCGTCACCGCTCCCGAGGAGATGGGCATGGTCAGGATCATGGTGAGACCTCCTCCTGGCGTCTCATCGGGTGCGAGGGTGCCGCCCATCGCCTCCACGAGCCCTCTGGACAGCGCGAGGCCGAGGCCGACACCCGCGTGGCTGTCTCTGTCGCCCAGCCGCTGGAACGGCATGAACACCCGCTCGTGCGCCTCGGGTGGGATGCCCGGCCCGCGGTCGATCACCCGGATCTCCACGTGCTCCCGGTGCCGGCTGGCGGTGATCAGCACGCGTTCACCCGGCGGGCTGTAGCGCACAGCGTTGGCCATCAGGTTGGCAAGCACCCGCTCGAGCAGGGCGGGATCGGCCACGATCTCGGGCAGCTTGATGGAGATGTCGCCGTCCACCCGCTCTCGCAACGGTCCGAGATCGTCGATCGCGCGCGGCACCACCTCCTCCAGCGCCACAGGTTGCAGCGCCACACCGAGCACCCCGGCCTGCAGACGGCTCATGTCCAGCAGGTTCGCCACCAGCCGGTCCAGCCGGCCCAGCGACTCGTCGGCGGTGGCCAGCAGTTCCTCGCGGTCCTCCGGCGACCAGTCGATCTCCGTGCTGCGCAGCGAGTCCACCGCCGCCTTCGCCGACGCGAGCGGCGTGCGCAGGTCGTGGCTGACCGCGGCGAGCAGCGCGGTGCGCATCCTGTCGGCCTCGGCCAGCGGCCTGGCCTGCTCTGCCTCCTCTTGCAGGCGTTTCTGACGAAGCGCGACCGCGATCTCGGCGGCGAACGCCTCCAGCACCCGCCGGTCGGCCGCGGCCAGCAGCCGGCCGCGGGCGGCCAGCACCAGGTTCTCGTCGATCATCACGTCGGTGTCGGCGGCCGACGGGGACGTGCAGGGCGTGCCGCCGGTGGTGGCGATGATCCGCCAGGCGTCCGGGTCCGTCTGGTCGTCCGGCATGCTGCCGGTGCCGGGCCGCCGCTCCAGCAGCGTGACCGAGGCCAGCCCGAACGTCTCACGCATCCGGCCCAGCAACGACGGGAGTGCGGCATCGCCGCGCAGCATGTGCCCGGCCAGCGTGGCGAGCACCTCGGCGTCCGCACTGGCGTGCGCGGCCTCCCTGGTACGGCGGGCGGCCAGGTCGACGATCCAGCTCACCGCGACGGCGACCAGCACGAAGACGACGAGCGCGAACAGGTTCTGCGGATCGGAGATGGTGAATTCCCCGATCGGCGGCGTGAAGTACCAGTTGAGCAGCAGCGATCCGCCGACCGCCGCGGTGATCGCCGGCCCCGTGCCGCCGATGAGCGCCACCCCGATGACCAGGCACAGGAAGAACAGGATCTCGCTGGGCAGCGAAATGACGTCACGGAACGGAGACAGCGCGGCGGTCAGCGATGGCATGCCGAGCACCGCGACGGCCCAGCCGATCAGTCGGCGCTTCCTGGTGAGCGCGGCCCGCGAGCGCTGGGACCGCGTGCGGCCCTTCTTGGCCTCCTCGTGTGTGATCATGTGCACGTCGATGCTGCCGGAGTGCGCGGTGGTCTCCACGCCGACGCCGCGGGAGAAGATCTGCGCGAACCTGCCCCGCCTGGACGCGCCGAGCACGAGCTGGGTGGCGTTGACCCCGCGGGCGAAGTCGAGCAACGCGCGCGGGATGTCGTCGCCGATCACCTGGTGGTAGGTGCCGCCCATGCTCTCCACCAGCGTGCGCTGGCGGGCCAGGTTGGCCGGGTCGCCGCCGGTCAGGCCGTCGCTGTTGGTCACGTGGACGGCCAGCAGGTCGGCGCCCGTGGTGCGGGCGGCGATGCGGGCGGCGCGCCGTACCAGGGTGTCGCCCTCGGGGCCGCCGGTGAGGGCGACCACGACGCGCTCGCGCGCCTCCCAGGTGCCTTCGATGCCGTGGTCGGCGCGGTAGCGGTCGAGCTGCTCGTCGACCTTGCCGGCTGCCCACAGCAGGGCCAGCTCGCGCAGCGCGGTCAGGTTGCCGACCCTGAAGTAGTTCGACAGCGCGGCGTCCACCTTCTCCGGCGCGTAGACGTTGCCGTGCGCCATCCGGCGGCGCAGCGCCTCCGGCGACATGTCGACCAGCTCGATCTGGTCGGCGCGGCGCACCACCTCATCCGGTACGGTCTCCCGCTGCGGGATGCCGGTGATCTGCTGCACCACGTCGTTGAGCGACTCCAAATGCTGGATGTTGACCGTGGAGATGACGTCGATGCCCGCGTCGAGGATCTCCTCGATGTCCTCCCACCGCTTGACGTTGCGCGAGCCCGGCACGTTGGTGTGGGCCAGCTCGTCGATCAGCGCGATCTTCGGCCTGCGCGCGATGACCGCGTCCACGTCGAGCTCGGTGAAGGTGGCCCCCCGGTAGACCAGCGTCCGCCGGGGGACGATCTCCATGCCCTCGAGCAGGGTGGCGGTGCGGGCGCGTCCGTGGGTCTCGACGAATCCCACGACAACGTCCCTGCCACGCTCCTGGCCCCGGCGGCCCTCGCAGAGCATCGCGTAGGTCTTGCCGACCCCGGGCGCGGCGCCCAGGTAGATCCTCAGCCGGCCGCGTGGCATCGTGCTACCCCTTGTCGAGCGCCAGGCTGCGTTCCCGCGGACAGGCACGGTACGGCCGGCCGCGTGGTCCTCTGGTTCCGGATGCTTGCTACAGGCCAAGCAAAACCCGAATGTGTCCGTTTTCGTTGATCTTGACGGATTGCCTACGCCGATGGCGCGAGATTTGACGCCGTCACTACACCCCGCCACGTGGCGGGACCCTGTGCGCGGCCGCCCGTCCCCAGCGAGTCGGCCGACGTGCTGGTCGGCTCGCTCACGCTGTGGCCCGCCTGGAGGTCGCGCTCGCGGAGATCATGCGGCGAATGATCACATGCGTCCGAACCTGTTCAGGTCGTCGGCGTGCCCGGCGAGTGAGCCGGCGAAGGCGTCCCTGGCCGCGTCCAGTCGGTCGCGGAAGGCGTCCAGGTCGAAGGGGGCGGGGGTGGCGTCGCCGAGCAGCGAGGTCAGCAGCTCCTGGCAGCGACGGGCGGCGTCGTCCTGCGCTGCCTGTACGGCACGCGTGATCGACTCCGCGAGCGTCCCGCTGTCCTGACGCATCGCGCGCGGATCCATGGCGAGGTCGAGGAGGCGTCCAGCGTGGGTGACAGTGGCCCTGACGAGTCCGTCGGGAGTCTGTCCCGAGCCGGTGATCGATGGTAGTTCGGTGGTGGCCTCGCCCAGCCGCCGCAGGGCCTGCTCGCTCTCGCCGACCATCCGGTCGAGGTGGTCGGGATCGAATGCCGTCATGGAGGCAGATCTAGCAGCCGGCACGTGAGGTGATCGGCCCATTGACGCCCTGGATACGAAATTTCGTCCCGCCCTGATGGGGAACATACGCATCTTCGGCGGAACGGCGTCTGCGCCCTGCAGCAGGATGGAGTTGTCGATCACCATCAAGGAGAGGCCCATGGCGTACGGCGATATCCATATCAGCTCCACCGCGATCGGGAAGACCGCGGCCGCGGTCGACCTCTACCTGACCACCCCTTTCAGGGCCTATCACGCCAACGTCAGGCCGCAGACCGACCTGCCGCCCGACACGTTCGGCATGGTCGGCGATCTCATCCTGGGCCGGGTCTACCAGGACATCCAGGACACTGTGGAGAAGCTGATCGGGGACGCCATCGAGGTCACCGCGGAGTGGGAGCGCGACCTGGAGTACGCGCGCAAGAACTGGCGGACGGCCGAGGACCTGAACACCGCGGATGCCCTCGCCATCGGGACGGCCTGGTGACTCCCGGCTTCGGCCCGCCCGTGCCGCCTGGCCATCCCCTGTCTCCCTTCCCGCAGCCGCCCGGCGGTTTCGGCCCGCCCGTTCCTCCCGGGCGTCCGCTGTCTCCGTTCCCGCCGCAGATCCGTCCGCCCATGGGGCGGTTCGGGCCGCCGCCGTCGTCGGTACCCAAGGCACCGTCGGCGGCCGTGCGGACCTGGCGGATCGCATCCGGCATGAGCCTCTTGGCCGTGGCCACCTATCTCCTGGTGGAGGGGGCGCAGGGCAACGAGGAGGCGATCCGGCAGGCGAAGACCAGCTGGATCAACGCCCTCGGCGGCACGCTCGGTGTGGAGGGGCAGATGATGCCCGGCGTGGAGACCGTGCGCAGGGCGATGACCGGCTGGGACGCCGGCGACCAGGACGCCTTCGAGGCCGCGCTCAACGCCTTCAACAGCCAGGTGGGGTCGCTCAAGACCGCGATGGAGTACATGGGGGAGAACCTCGGACACCTCGCCGGCGCCTACGCCGACTTCGACATGGCGTTGCGGCTGACAGGCGTCTCGCTCATCACCGCGCTCACCGGACTGTTGACCGCACGGATGTTCCCCGCCACCGCGGCGGCGGCCGCTTTCAGCGAGGCCATGGCCGTCAGGACCGCGAACATCACCGTGATCGCACTGCTCGGCCAGCTCGGCGCCTTCGTCGCCAACGCCGCGACCAACCTGGCTCAGCTGCGCAGCGCCCTGCTGAACATCAAGACCGTTCTCCCCGGCGGGCCGGGAACGATCAACTTCGACTCCGCGAAGATCAACAAAGCGGGTCTGCCGCCCTTCCAACCGCCACCGGAACGCCAACCCGGCATACCCCAACGACTTCCGCCCGGTAGCGGGGACTTCGACTGGAATCTTCGCTAGCCGACATGGACGTGAGGGCGCCGTTCGATGTCCGGCTCGGCCTTGCGCAGCACCTCGCGAGTCAGCGGAGGCACGTCCCCGCCGCCGAAGACCAGGTAGCGCAGCATGGCCACGACCGGGTTGCCCTCGGCCCAGTGGAAGTAGATGTGCGGCACACCGCCGGTACGATCACGCAGGTACAGCAGCAGCGCGGCCAGCGTGTTGGGCACGGCCGAGCTCTCGATGCGCAGGATCTGGTGGCCGTGGCGTTCCTCGCCCTTGACGTGCAGTTCGGTCTCGAACTCCGAGGCGTCGGGAACCGTGACCTCGACGAACAGGACCGGCTCCGAACTGCGCAGCCGGTGGTTCAGCCAGGTCTCGCGCAGCTTGTCGTTGTACTCTCTCTGGTCGCGTTCGTGGGGTTCGTTGGCGATCACATGGATGTCGCCGCAGGTCTCGTTGATGAACTGCTCGGCCAGCGGATCCAGGTGTACATCGGTGACGCGCAGCTCGGTGGAGCGGGTCGCTCGGGAGATCAGCGAGGTGATGATGATCGCGGCGATGAAGAACGAGGCGATCTTGACGCCGTCGGGCCGCTCGATCACGTTGTCGACCAGCGTGTAGGCGAGCACGGCGGTGATCAGCCCGAAACCGCCGCGGGCCAACCGCTGGCCCAGCTTGTGCGCCGACAGCGTCACCGCCACCGCGGCCGACAGCATGAGCACCAGCACGCCGGTGGCGTACGCGCCGCCCTGGGCTTCCACATCGGCGTCGAAGATGATCGTGATGACGAACGCGATCGCGGAGAAGATGAGGACGAGAGGGCGTACCGCACCGGTCCACTCCGGCGCCATGCCGTACCGGGGAAGATAGCGCGGCACCAGGTTGATCAGCCCGGCCATCGCCGAGGCGCCGGCGAACCACAGGATGGCGATGGTGCTGACGTCGTAGGCGGTGCCGAACCAGTCGCCGAGGAAACCGTGGGCGAGGTAGGCGAGCGCGCGTCCGTTGGCCTCACCGCCCGGCTCGAACTCCTCGGCGGGGATCAGCACGGTGGTGACGAAGCTGCTCAGGATGAGGAAGACGCTCATGATCAACGCGGCCGTGGTGAGCAACCGTTTGGTGCCCTTGATCCGCTGCTGGATGTCGCCCTTGACCACGGGCATCACCGCGACGCCGGTTTCGAAGCCGGACATGCCCAGCGCGAGCTTCGGCATCACCAGCAGCGACAGGCCGATCATGGCCAGGGGGCTGCTGTAGTTGGCGTTCAGCAGGTTCTGCCAGCTCACCACGACATCCGGGTTGTCCAGCACATGCAGGATCGCCACGGTCACGACGACCGCGTTGAGCCCTAGATAGACGAAGACCAGCAGGACGGCGATGCCGATCGCCTCGGTGAAGCCCATGAGGAACACCCCGCCGAGCAGGGCCAGGAGGAAAAGCGTGACCGGCACGCGCTGCCCCTCAAGCCAGTGCGGGGCGAACGGGTTCTCCAGGATGTGCGCGGTCGCGTCGGCGGCTGACAGCGTCATCGTGATGACGAAGTCGGTGGCCGCGAAGCCGAGCAGGGCGAGGACGAACAGCTTGCCCCACCACTGGGGGGCGAGCTTTTCCAGCATCGCGATCGAGCCCTGCCCGTAGGGGCTCTCCTCGGCCACCCGTCGGTAGACCGGCAGCGCCCCCAGCAGGGTCAGGCCGACCAGGAACAGCGTGGCCAGCGGCGACAGCAGGCCGGCCGCGAGCGCGGCGATGCCGGGCTGGTAGCCCAGAGTGGAGAAGTAGTCCACGCCGGTCAGGCACATCACCCGCCACCAGGGATGCTTGGCGTGCGGGCCGTGCTCGATCTGCTTGCGATCGGTCTGCAGCCCCTCGAGCAGCCAGGTCCGTAGCGGCGTTCCCGGCGTGGAGGCGGGTTGCCTCATCCTGACCATTTTCGGGCACCCCAGACATCGCGCTCTCAGCTGACGAACGCACACTACTTGCCGTTTCGTGCCTGATTGTCATGCCGAGGTGTCAAGAACGCGTCAATGACCGAAGTCATCCCATGACGGAGAGTGAGCGCTGTCTCCAGGAGGCAGCGGTATTGCCGGGAAACGGAAACGAAGGGGTCGCGAGCCTGCCGGAGTTCTCACATGACGCCGGGCGCCGCACACGGGACCATTCGCGTCATGACTGCAGTGGTGGAGGCCGAGGGGCTGACCAAGTACTACGGCGACCGCCGCGGGCTCGAGGACCTGACGCTCGACATCCGGCCCGGCGAGGTCTTCGGCTACCTGGGGCCCAACGGCGCAGGCAAGACCACGACGATCAGGCTGCTGCTCGACGTGATCAGGCCGACCAGAGGGTCGGTGCGGGTCCTGGGCGCGAACTCCCGCGAGCACGGGATCCGGAGCCGGATCGGCTACCTGCCCGGCGAACTGGTGCTGGAAGGTCGTGAGAAGGCTCGCGACTACCTGCGCTTCCTGGGCCGAATCCGGGGCGGCGTGCCCAGCGGGCGCATCGCGGAACTGGCCGAGCGGCTGGACGCCGACCTGTCGGTGCAGATGCGCAAGCTCTCCAAGGGCAACAAGCAGAAGGTCGGGCTGATCCAGGCGTTCATGCACGAACCGGAGTTCCTCATCCTGGACGAGCCGACCAGCGGGCTGGACCCGTTACTGCAGCGGGAGTTCCTGGCCATGGTGCGCGAGGTGCGCATGTCCGGCCGGACCGTGCTGATGTCCTCCCACATGCTGGCCGAGGTCGAGCAGGTCTCCGACCGGGTCGGCATCGTGCGCGAGGGCCGCCTGGTGGCCGTGGAGGACGTGGCCGCGCTACGGGAGAAGGCGGTGCGGCGCGTGGAGTTCCACTTCGACGCGCCGGTGCCGCCCGAGGCGTTCGCCGACCTGCCGGGCGTGCGCGACCTGAAGGTCGAGGGCGCGGCGCTGTCGTGCACGATCGACGGTCGTCCCGACGCGCTGATCAAGGCGGTCGCCCGGTTCACCGTGGTGCACATGGTCAGCGCGGAGCCGGACCTCGAAGAGATCTTCCTGACGTACTACAGCGAGGTGCCATGATCACCAAGACGCTCGGCGAGTACCGCCGGGCACTGATCGGCTGGACCGTCGGCATCAGCCTGTTCCTGACGATGTACGTCAGCATCTACGCCAGCATGCGCGAGGATCCCGAGACCCTCAGCAAACAGGCGCTGGCCAAGGCCCCCGGAGCGCTCAGGGACATCCTGGGCGGAATGGAGGACATCGCCACCGCGACCGGCTACCTGCAGACGGTCGTCTACCAGCTCCTCGTCCCGCTCATGTTCATCGTCTGCGCGATGATCCTGGGCAACCGGGCGATCGCGCAGCCGGAGGAGTCCGGCACGCTGGAGCTGACCGTCACGCTGCCCATCGACCGCAAGCGGCTGGTGCTCGACCGCTTCGCCGGGCTGCTGATCGCCCTGCTCACGCTCGCCGCGATCACCTTCCTGGTCGTCGTCGGCGTCGCCCAGTCCATCGACCTCGGTGTCGGGGTCGACCGGATCCTCGCCGCGCACACCGGCGTCTTCCTCCTCGCCCTGTTCTTCGGCACGCTCACGCTGGCCGTGGGCGCGATGACCGGACGCAAGGCGCTGGCCATGACGGTGGTCGGCGTGTGGGGAATCGCCGGCTACATGGTCATCACCGTCGGCAGGAACGTCGACGCCATCTCCTGGCTCAAGTGGGTCTCGCCGTTCCACTACTACGCCGAGGGCAGGCCGCTGTACCAGGGTTTCCCGCTGGGTGATTATCTTGTGCTGGCGGGAGCGGCGCTCGTCCTGGCGCTCACCGCGATCCTCGCCTTCGACAGGCGTGACGTAGGAGTCTGATGGAGGACCCGCTCCCGCGGCTGCTCGCCGAGCACGCCGCGACGGGACGGCTGCCCGGCCGCGCGACGCTCGAGGAGTGTCGCGCGGCAGGCGAGCGCGCCGCCGAGCAGGGCGTCCCGCTCCGGGCGTTGATCGACGAGGCGTTGCGTGCGCTCGACGGCACGGCCGCGCTGCGCAGGGCGGTCGCGGCCCTCATGGATGGGTACGAGGGCGCGCAGCAGGCCGCCTGGCGTGGCGAGGAACTGGCCCGGCGGGAGTTCGTCGACGACCTGCTCCAGGGCAGGGCGGAACGGCTGGCCGAGCGGGCGGAGCGCTTCGGGCTCCGGCTGGCCGAGGCGTACATGGTGGCGGTCGCCCGCGGCATGTCGGACGGCGACCCGGATCGTATCGAGCGCGACCTGATCGCCAGGTTCGGTTCGCACAACGTGCTGGTGGCCGTGCGTGACGGGCTGCTGGTGTGCGTGGTCCCCGCGACGCTTCCCGCGGCGGTGGGGGAGTTCACCCACCACGTGCGGGCGCGGTTCGCCGACGGCTGGCGGCTCGGGGTGGGCCGTCCGCAGCGTGGCCCCGGCGGGGTGGTCTCGTCCTTTCGCGAGGCGGCGGGAGCACTGGAACTGGCCGACAAGCTGGGCATCCGGGCGCAGGTGGTCAGGGCCGCCGACCTGCTGGTCTTCCCCGTGCTGCTCCGCGACCGGGCGGCGATCGAGGACCTGGTGACCAGCGTGCTCAGCCCCCTGCTGCGGGCGCGCGGAGGCCACGAGCCGCTCCTGGAGACGCTGGAGGCGATCTTCGCCGCGCACGGCAACCAGGCGGCGGCCGCGCGCCGGCTGGGCATCAGCACCAGGACCGTCACCTACCGGCTGGAACGAATCCGCCGCCTGACCGGCTTCTCGCCTGACGAGCCCACCCAGCGCTTCACCCTGGAAACCGCCGTACTCGGCGCCCGCCTCCTGGAATGGCCCTCGGGATGCGGTTAGGTCCGGCCCCGGCGGCGCAGGCGACTCTCTAGCGGTTTCCCGCAGTGTCGAGCGCTGCACCGACCTGGTCGGCGAGGATGACCGCGACAAGGCGTGCCTGCAGGGATGGGATGTTGCCGGGCGTGGGATCAAGCATGAACCGGCCGTAGAAGTGGCCGTTCCCGATGGTGCGCAGCTCGATCTCCCGGTCCGGTAGCCCCACTCTGTCGACGTCCAGGCGTTTGCGGTCCCACACCACGCTGCCGTCCTGTTCGAGGCGAGGCGGATGGCCGATCAAGGTCCCGTACTCGAAGCGGCACCCGCGCAGCCCCAGCAGGCCGGTGAGCTGGTTCGTCACGAGAGCGATCACCGGATCGGCCGACTTCGAGGACTCGGCCAGTTCGGCGGTGGCGTGGATCTGGGCAAGATAGTTCGCATCGGTGATGGCGATCAAGCGCAGACGTCGAGCGCGGGCCGCCAGCTGCGAAACCGCCACGCCCACCACGAGCAGCAGAAGGGCGGTCTGGATGTCGGCTGCCTTGCTGATGGCGAACCGTTGGTAGGGCTGGGTGAAGAAGAAGTCGAACCAGACCGCGGCGGACACGGCCGTGAGGGCGCCGGCGAGGCGGTGTCCGTTGGCGGCGACCGCGACCACGATCACGACCATGATGAGCGCCACGTTCGTGTTCTGATGGCTGGCGCGGAACGGCACGAACGCCAGAGAGACGGCCAGTGGAAGTATCAGGGCCGCCAGGATCGCGATGCGGTCCCTGTCCAAGTACCGAGGCATCGCCGTGCCCCCGTCCTATCCGCTCTATCCGATGTCCTACACCTACCCAACCAGGCCTGACCGACCGGAAGGCTGATGTGCCGTGCCGGCCGTGTCCGCACGGCGACGCCCGATATCAGAGCGGTCGGCGATCGTGGATGCGCGGCACTCGCGGCCGCGTTCGTGGTCGCCGGCGCTACCGCGGCGGCGAACCACCGGCCGACCCGCGTACGGCTAGGCGATCACGGTGTGGCCGCGCGATCAGGGTGTCGGCTGAAACGCTCGGTCACCAGGCCGTGCTCCTGAATCAGGGCCGAGGCGAGGGCCGCGTCGAGCGCGCCGACGCCGGTGAGGTCGGCGACCGTGACAGCCGTGGCCGACCGTCGTGCCGGCCCCGCCAGTACGGCTCCCGCGGCGGTGTCGGCGTGTTCCGCCACCGCCCCCGCCCGTACCGCGTGGCCGAAGTCCCCGTGGTGCAGGCACTGGCTGTGGTCGTCGGTCACGATCGTCTCCGCGCGGCGGAACAGGTCGGCCGGCAGCTCGTTCTTGTGCGGCATGTCCGCGCCGATGCCGGTGACGTGCGCACCCGGCCTGATCGCCGCGGCCGCCAGTACCGGCGCGGTGGCGGGCGTCGTGGTGATGACGATGTCGGCCGCGGCGGTCTCGTCGGCGGCGGCGGGCCTGGCCTCGTACCCGAGCGCGCCGAGCCGGTCGCACAACGCGGCCGCCTTGCGCGCGTCGCGGCCGTGGACCAGGACCCGGGCGAGCGGGCGCAGCATCCCCAGCCACTCCACCTGCAGCCCGGCCTGCTCGCCGGTGCCGAACACCCCCACCGTGCCCGCGTCGGCCCTGGACATCGCGTGGGTGACCAGGGCACCGGCGGCGGCGGTGCGCCAGGCGGTCAGCCGTCCCCTGTCGTCGAGGACGGCCCGCACCTGGCCGGTGAGCGCGCTGACCACGCAGACCAGCCCGTGGTTCGTAGGAAGGCCCCGGTCGGGATTCCGGTAGAAGCCTGAGACGATCTTGACGACGAAGTCGTCGTCGCCGGTGATCCATCCCGCCTTGACGTGGCAGTCTCCCCCGGCCTGCGGGAAGTCCAGGTGGAGGGGCGCAGGCACCGTGGTGCGGTCTTCGGCGTGGGCGATGAGCGCGGCGCGGACGGTCTCGAAGACGGTCTCCGGGCGGGCCGCCGCCTCCAGCGCCTCGAGCCCCAGGACGGGAACGGTCATCGGCGGGCTCGCAACCACGCGGCGAAGGCGTCGAGAGCCGGTTCGGGATCGAGGCGCCCGACCCCGATGCGGAAGCGGTCGGCGGGCGAATCGGTGAGCTCGGAGCGGTAGATGCCCGCCGGCAACAGCAGGACCCCTGCCTGCTCGACGAGGTCGGCGCAGAAAGCCTCCACGCCGTCGGGGCCCAGGTAGCGGGGGTAGGCCACGCAGCCGCCGTCCGGCGCCCGCCACTGGAACAGCTCGCCGAAATCGGCGAAGAAAGCGTCGAAGACCGGGAGGTTGGCGGCGATGATGGCGCGGTTGCGGTCCAGGATCCGCTCGCGGGCCTTGATGGCGATCCGGGCGAGCACCTCGCTCGGCGCCGCGTTGCAGATGGTGGTGTAGTGCTTGGCGCGCTCAAGCCGCGAGCGCAACTCCCGGTCGCGGCAGGCGATCCAGCCGATCCGCAGTCCGGGCAGACCCAGCGACTTCGAGGTGACGTTCAGCGACAGGGCGCGCTCGGACAGGTCGGCGGCCTGCGGCAGGGTGCGGGAGGGGTCGAGTTCGAGGCCGCGGTAGACCTCGTCGCTGAACAGGTGGATGCCGCGCTCGTCGCACAGCCGGACCAGGCGCGCGAAGTCCGCCGCGTCGATGAGCGTCCCCGTCGGGTTGTTGGGGAAGTTGACGGACACCACCCGGGTGTTCGGGCGGAGTGCCGCGACGACCTGGTCAATGTCCAGCGCCCAGTCGCGCTCCGGGTCCAGGGCGACGCCGGTCACCTTGCACAGCGAGAGCGGCACGGTCTCGGCCGACTGGTAGTTGGGTGTGACGACGACCGCGTGGTCGTCGGGCCCGAGCAGCACCTGCATGGCCACGTACAGAGCCTCTTGGGCCCCTGCGAAGCAGATCACGTCGTCGGCGTCGGCGTGGGTGTAGGTGCCGGCGATCGCCTGCCGCAGGGCCGGGTCGCCGAAGGTCTCGGTGTAGCCGAACGACAGCGTCTCCCAGGCGTGGCGGTCCTGGTCGTCGGCCAGCGCGAGCAACTCGGCCATGGTCATCGTCTGCGCGTCGGAGGCGGTCAGATGGTGGCGGGCGGTGAACTCCCATCGGGAGAAGTAGGTCTCCAGCCGGAAGTCGGGCAGTCGGGTCACGAGTCGTTCCTTTGCACCTTGAGCTCGGCGAGTAGGGCGTAGAGGGTGGAGCGCGACACCTTGAGCGCGCCGGCGACGACCGGGACCGCCCGCCGCATGGCGAACACTCCCGCCTGGTCGAGTGCGGTGAGGACGGCGAGGCGGTCCTCGCGTCCGAGGCGCTCGACGGGGCGGCTGCGCTCGCGGACGAACGAGCCGACGATGTGGTGCACCCGCTCGACCCAGTCCTGGTCGAACAGCGCCTGGGGGCGGGGCTGCACGGGCGCGGCGAACCCGGCCAGCAGCGCGGCCGCCTGGTCCAGCGGGGTGCGGTCGAGGTTGACGCACAGCACGGCCGACGGCTGCCCGTCGGGGTCCCTCAGCACGGCGCTGATCGATGACAGCCGGCGGCCGTCGGCGAGCAACTTCTGGTACGGGCCGTAGACGTCGCGGGCTGACGGGTCGAGGCCGTCCAGTTCGCCCAGCAGCGAGGGGTCGCCGGCCGTGCGGTTGCTCATCGGGTTCCAGATGCCCAGCACCCGGTCGTGCTCCACGTCGTGCAGGACCACTTCGGCGTAGGGGCCCAGCAGCAGGGCGATCGCCTGGCACACCGGCGCCCACGCCCGCACGCGCGGGTCCGCGCCGTCCGTCGCCATCTCCATGTTTGGACTTTACGTCCAGACTGGACAATTAGTCCACAGCGCATGGGCTTTCTCTCGCGCCCGTCGGCCTGGCCGCCTCCTGTATCGGCGGGGGCCGGCGGGTAGGGCATCCGGGATGGCGCGTCGCCGGCCCGGCGGACGGTGCCCGGCGAGCCCGCGGACAGGCCGGGGCCTTCGGCGCAGGAGAGGCTCGGGGCGGAATCGCCACCTCGACCCCGGAGACCGGCTCACCGGACGCTCCGACCCGCCTCGGCCCCTGTGGCGGTCCTCGTCGGCTGGGGAGCAGGAGGCGGATCGCGCAACGTCGCCGCCCGCCCCGTGGGTACAGTGACAAGATCTTTCACATTTTTCGGCAATGGGTGATAGAAAGATCCGCAACTTGTGAGGTTTGTGAGGTCGATGGGATGAGCGAGGACGCGTTCCGGCTCGCCATGGAGGACATGGCTCGGGAGTACAACCGGCAGGCGGCGCAGCTCAAGCAGGCCTACACCCGGTTGCGTGAGATGAACGCGGTAGGGAAATCTGACGACGGCATGGTGACGGTGACGGTCGGCCCGCGAGGGCAGGTCCAGAACATCGAGCTCAACCCGCGCGTCTACGGGAAGCTGTCGCCCTCCCAGCTGGCGCACTCGATCCTCGAGCAGATCTCAGCGGCCTCGGGCGAGGTGGCCGAGCGCACCAAGGAGCTCATGTCGCCGTTCGTGCCCGAAGGCCTGCCGTACGAGGAGTTCTTCGGCGACGAGTCCTCGCTCGACGCGCTCCTTCCCCAGCCGATCAATCTCGAGGGCCGCGAATGACCGCCAATCCGTCTGGCTTCACCGTGAGGACGTCAGGGCTTCGCGCGCGTGCGAGCTACGCCGACGGAGAGGCGGACACCCTGTGGTGGGAGAAGCGCGCGCTGCTGGACGTGTTCATGATCGAGGGCAATCCGCTGGGCAAGGACCAGTACGGCATCGAACTGGAAAGGAAGCTGCCCACGATCCAGGACGGGATCATGGACGCCTTCGATGCGTGCGTCACCGAGGCCGAAGGGATCCGCGACAAGCTCGCCGACACCGGCTCGACATACGACTCGGTCGAACCCGGATGGGAGCGGACAGCCCTCGAGCGGGGATCTGCCTCTTCCGTCCATCCCTCCGGCTTCGGAGTGGTCGGGCCAGTCGTCCAGGGCGTATCCGGCTGAGCAGTACCCGCCGGAGTTCTACCCGTCGGATCAGTCTTCAGGTGATCGTCCGTTGCTGCCCTAGCGGAGAGCTGGCATGGGATTTGATGGGTTTCTGGTGCCGGACTGGGCCAAGCCGTATGTGGGCTGGGTGGTCGGGACGGAGTGGCCGGAGGGTGATGAGTCGGGGTGCTTCCGGCTGGCTGACGCATGTGCGGCCACGGCAAAGAACGTCATGGCCGGAGAGGGGCTGACGCAGGCGGCGCGTCCTGGTGAGGACTGGGATGGCGAGGCGCTGGAGGCGTTTCTGACGTTCGTGCGCCAGGTGTGGGGGGACAGGCGGGTCGAACTGGTTGAGCGGTTGGTGGCGGCGGCGCTGGAGTTCAACCGGGTTGGTGTGCAGGTCGAGTACACCAAGCGGATGATCGAGGTGGCGGTCTGGTTTCTGATCTTTCAGATCGGGTGGTTGCTCGCGGCGGCGGTGGGGCCTTGGGGTGGCGTTTCGCTGGCGATGATCGGGCCGCGTTTGCAGTTGACCCGGCTGGCGATCGCGCAGTTGGGCAAGCGGCTGCTGATCAATGTGGGGTTTTTCGGCGTGCTGCTGGGCGGTATGGATCTGGCGGTGCAGGCTTCGCAGAGTCGTCGTGACAACATCGATTGGCAGCAGGTGCTGACGTCGGCGGGTTCTGGCGCGTTGACAGGCGCGTTCTTGACGGCGTTCACGGGGTTTTTCCCCACGCGGTCGATGTGGGGTTTGATGACGCGGTCGGGGTTGGCCGGGGGTGCCACCGCGGCGACGATGGAGTTGTTCAGTGGCCGGCCGTTGGATGAGAAGACGTTGCGGACCGTCTTGATGAATGTGACGGCGGGTTTCCTGGGGGGTGCGGATGCCCATTGGGCTAGCTGGAATCCCTCGACCGGATCGATAGCGGGGACCGGGCCTGGGTTGAAGACGGGTGGAGACCTTTCTCCGACCTCGCACGACGGTCCCCACCCGCCCTCGAGCGGATCGGGGAACAGCGGCCTGCCGCCGTCGTGGCTGCAGAGCTCGACGCCCGGCGCCGTGGGCGGGCCGCACCCGACGATGGGCGCCCAGGCGTCTGGCGTAGCGCAGCACGGTACCCCAGGGGGCTACGACTTCCACTACACCTACGCCGAATCCCCCGTGCACGGCACATTGGACCTCAGCACGAGCTTGTCGCAGGCCACATACGTCACGAAGGGACCCGCCGACAGCACGTTAGGGCCCACCCCTCATCACGTGGACATCGACGCCGCGACGAGCGCCTCCCAACACCACGGCGGTGTCGTCAAGCCTGAGCCGGGCAAGCCGGGACCGGTCTTCCACGCGTTGGGGCAGTCGGACACCACTACCGGGCCGAAGCCCAAGCCGAGCATCGATTCGCTGATCAACGGTGCGGGCACGCCGCACGCCCCTGCGCCTGCGTCGAAGGGCCCCGCCGGCGGGGCACCTCCTCTGCCGACGCATCCCGGCGGCTCCGGCACCACATCACCGGCCGGTGGGCAGCACACTGCCCCGTCGGTGGCTCCTCACCCTGTCTCCTCGACCAACGTCCACCCGTCGACCGTCTCTCCGGGCGCTCACCCGTCTTCCGCTTCCCCGTCTGTTGTCTCGCCGGTGGCCGACGGGCATGCCGGCGCCGCAGGCCCGTCGGCGGCCTCTCACACCGACGGCGGTGCCACGGTCGCCGGGCATGCCGACAGTGGCGGCGACACTTCGGTGGCCTGGCATGGCGACAGCGGCGGGCCGGTCGGCGGGGTCAAGGACGCCTCCTCCAGCCCGTTCAAGATCTTGGATGACACCGGCAGGTCCGGTGACGGGTGGGCCGGTCCCGGGCTGTGGGGCAAGTACGGCGCCGCCGGGGTGCTGATCAGGAACACCGACGCCACGGGTGTGGAGCGCTACCTGCTGGTGCAATGCGGTCCGGGTGTCAGCTCGAACGTGGGCAAGTGGCAGTTGCCCGGCGGGGCGTTGGACAGCAAGGAAACACCCGCGCAGGGCGCGGCGCGGGAGATCAGCGAAGAACTGGGCGTGAACCAGGGCTACCTCGACACGCTGGAGCTCACGGGAACCCATGTGGTGGAAGCCGCCAACGGCTGGAAATACACCAGTATCGCCGCCGAAGGCGAAATATTCACCCCCAAAGTCGACAAGATCGAGACTGCCGACGCCAAATGGGTGACGCTGTTCGAACTGCGTGACATGGCCTCCCAGGGCGAGCTGCACCCCGCTCTGGCCAAGTCTTTGAACGATGTGCTGTCGCTGTTCCACGCCGCCAAACACGGCAGTGACCCGGCCGGGCCGGCGGCGTTGTCCTCGACCGACACCTCCCCGAATCCCACACACACCGGCGCGGACGCAGGCCCGGCCGGCACACACCCCTCCTCCGCCGATCTGGCCGACGGCCCACCGGCCATCAGGGACGCGCCTCCGAGCAAGGGCGAGCAGTACGTGACTGTGGTCAGATGGGAGGACAGGTTCAACCGCTACGCCCTTGTACCCAAGCTCTCGATGTTGTCCCCGCAAGAGCAGGCGACGGTGCGGGCGAAGCTGCAGGACCCGTCCTGGGTGCGGATGCGGGCCGAGCAGCACATGAAAGGTGACACTAACCACACGCCGTTCATCTCGGTGGCCGTCAGCCAGCAGAGGGCCCTGGCCTCCACGGATGGGTGGCTCAGGGGGATCACCCGGGAAACACCTGACATCGCCCTGCTCAGGATCCCCGCCAGCAAGCTCTTCGCGCCGGACCCAAGCAACTCGCTGTCCGTCAGGGAGACGGAGATGGTCTTCCTTGGCGAGGACCTGAACGAGCTCAAGAAGTACGTCGTCGGCTGGATACCGAACCCCTACAAGGGTCTCCCATGACCGTCCCGGATGACGTCGGCGAAAGCGCGTAGGCCAAGAAACAGATCACCGAGCTGACGCCTCCGCCGCGCCCGCGGCCTTTTGCGGGAACTGTCCGGCATTGCGCCTGCAGATAATGACGTCCGCCCAGGTCATGACCAGGGGGCGTTACTCCGTCGGTGCACAACACCGCCTGGGCCAGCGCGAACAGCTCATCACGCCGCGCGCGCGGTCTCCCAGTCAGGGTAAGGAGCGGCGGGTGTCACACCCGCCTGATCATCGGCCTTCATCCGTGTTCCAACGCCCGCAACGCGCCCAGATCGCCATCCAAGGCGTGCGAGTCCTGCCCGAAGCACTCTGGGCCGCCGGGCGACGAGACCTGTTGCACCGAGGTGACGAGAACCCCGTCGGCGGCATAGAAGAGCTCGTCAGCCTGGCGGGACGGGCTCGAGCGCCTTCGACGGCGCACGCGGTGCGCCCCGCCACCGACCGATGCGGGTGGAGGCGGCGGGGCGCGGTGATCGCGGAGCGGTCAGGTGCCGGTGTTGCCGGACGAGCCCGGTCGATCACGGTGGCTCGACCGGGCTCGTCGGGTGGAGACAGGTCAGGCGAGGTCGAACCGGTCGAGTTCCATGACCTTGGTCCAGGCTGCAACGAAGTCGGTCACGAACTTGTCGCGGGCGTCCTGGCTGGCGTAGACCTCCGCGAGGGCTCGTAGCTGGGAGTTGGAGCCGAAGATGAGGTCGACCGCGGTGGCGGTCCACTTCACCTCATCGGTGGCCACGTCGCGAATCTCGTACACGTGCTCCTCGGACTCCGATGCCTTCCACCGGGTGCCCGGGGAGAGCAGGTTGGTGAAGAAGTCGTTGGTGAGCGCGCCGGGCCGGTCGGTGAGGACGCCGTGCTGGATACCGCCGAAGTTGGCTCCGAGCGAACGCAGGCCGCCGATGAGGACGGTCATCTCGGGCGGGGTCAAGTTGAGCATGTAGGCGCGATCGACGAGCAGCACCTCCGGTTGGGTCTTCTCACCGGAACGCAGGTAGTTGCGGAACCCGTCGGCCCGCGGCTCGAGGACCCGGAAGGACTCGACGTCGGTCTGCTCCTGCGTGGCGTCGGTGCGGCCCGGACGGAACGGCACCGTCACCGCCAGGCCGGCCTCCTCTGCTGCCTTCTCGACGGCGGCCGAACCGGCCAGCACGATCAGGTCGGCGAGCGAGATCTTCGCGCCGCCGGCCTCGTTGAACTCACGCTGGATGCCCTCAAGGGCGTCCAAGACCGTCGCGAGTCGCTCGGGCTGGTTGGCCTCCCAACTGCGCTGCGGCTCGAGACGAAGCCGGGCGCCGTTGGCGCCGCCGCGCTTGTCGGTGGACCGGAAGCTCGCGGCGGCGGCCCAGGCGGTGGAGACCAGTTGAGCGGTCGTGAGGCCGGACTCCAGGACCTTCGCCTTGAGAGCAGCGACGTCGGCGTCATTCACGAGTTCGTGGTCGACGGCCGGCACCGGGTCCTGCCACAGCTGGGGCTCGGCGACCCACGGTCCGAGGAAGCGGCTCACCGGACCCATGTCCCGGTGCAGCAGCTTGTACCAGGCCTTGGCGAAGGCCAACGCGAACTCGTCGGGGTTCTCCAGGAAGCGGAGGGCGATCTTCTGGTACGTCGGGTCGACACGCAGCGACAGATCGGTCGTGAGCATGGTCGGCTTGTGCTTCTTCGACGGGTCGTGGGCGTCCGGGATGATCGCCTCGGCGTCCTTCGCGACCCACTGCTTCGCGCCTCCGGGGCTCGTGGTGCGCTCCCACTCGTAGCCGAAGAGGATCTCGAAGAAACGGTTGCTCCACTGCGTCGGCCGGTCGCTCCACGTCACCTCGAGACCGCTGGTGATCGTGTCACCGCCCTTGCCGGTGCCGTAGCTGCTCAGCCAGCCCAGGCCCTGCGCCTCCAGCGGCGCGCCCTCTGGCTCCGGCCCCACGTGGTCGTCGGCGATGCCGGCGCCATGGGTCTTGCCGAACGTGTGGCCGCCGGCGATGAGAGCGACAGTCTCCTCGTCGTTCATCGCCATCCGGCCGAAGGTCTCGCGGATGAAATGCGCCGCCGCAGCCGGGTCCGCGTTGCCGCGGGGACCCTCCGGATTGACGTAGATGAGACCCATCTCGGTCGCGCCGAAGTTCGGCACCATCTCGGTACCGGTGACGTAGCGCTCGTCACCGAGCCAGGCGTCCTCCGGCCCCCAGAAGATCTCCTCTGGCTCCCAGACGTCCTCGCGGCCGAAGCCGAAGCCGAAGGTCTTGAAACCCATCGACTCCAGGGCGACGTTGCCGGCGAGCACGAGCAGGTCGGCCCACGAGATCTTCTGGCCGTACTTCTGCTTGACCGGCCACAGCAGCCGGCGGGCCTTGTCGAGGTTGGCGTTGTCGGGCCAGCTGTTGAGCGGGGCGAAACGCTGAGCGCCATCGCCGGCCCCGCCGCGACCGTCGTGGATGCGGTAGGTGCCCGCGGCGTGCCAGCTCATCCGGATCATGAGACCGCCGTAGTGGGCGAAGTCGGCCGGCCACCAGTCCTGCGAGGTGGTGAGCACCTCGATGATGTCCTGCTTGAGGGCCTCGACGTCGAGCTTCTCGAACTCCTTGGTGTAGCTGAACCCCTCTGCCAGTGGGTTGCCCTTGGACGAGTGCGCGCGCAGCACCGAGAGGTCGAGCTGGTTGGGCCACCAGTCCCTGTTCGTGCGCGGACGACCGCCGGTCTTCGGAGTCGGCGAGTCGATTGCGGGGTTCTCGCTCTCGCTGCCATGCGCGGTCACGGAGTCCTGCGCGACCGGGTATCCGGCCGCCGCCTTCTGGTCCACGCCCTGCGCGCTGGAGGGGGCGTTGTCCTGGATGTCGCTCATCTGCTTCCTCCGAACTGCCGGATCACTGGGCAATGCGTCTGGTCGCACAGCCGCGATAGGTGTCCCAATAGACGACCTCCGCCTCGTCGACCACGAAGCCCCGGCCATGCGAGGCGGTGAGACAAGGGGTGTGGCCGACGGCGCAGCCGACGTCCGCGATCGCAGCGCAGGAGCGGCACACGACATGGTGGTCGTTGTCCCCCACCCGTGACTCGTGGCGGGCGGTCGTACCGGCGGGCTCGATGCGCCGCACCAAACCGGCGTCGGTCAGCGCACACAGCACGTCGTACACCGCCTGGCGGGAGACCTTCCGCCCGTACCAGGGCGATCACCGTGTCGGTGTCGACGTGCGCGTGATCGCGCAGCGCGGCGGGCATTGCCAACCGCGGCCGGGTCACGCGCAACGGAACCGCTCTCAATTGCGCCTCGAAGTCAGACGCCATATGGCCAACATAGTCGCCCCCTTCGAAGAGCAGATACGCGGCCGTGCCCTGTCGTCTGACTCGCAGCTTCGGCCAGGGGTCGGGCAAGCGAGCACGTGCTCGCGCCTGTGGCTGCAGGCCAGGCGGCCGTAGACAGCGCAGGCGTCCAGGGCGCGGCGAAGTGCAGGCTCGGCCACGACAGCAGCCACGAGGTCAGCGCGACACCTGCACCGGATCGATGGCGAATGCCTTGTAGAGCTGGGTGATGTCCAGTACCCGCCGAAGCACACCCTGGACATGGGCCAGGCGCAGTCTGGATCCCGCTTGCACAGCAGCTCGAGCATCGCGGGCAGAACGAACGCATACGAGCCGATGGATTTCAGGTGGGCGGGGTCCAGGCCAGGAGGTCGTCCAGCGGACCGGTCAGGAGGCGCGGAGCGAATCGCCAGGTCGTCGCCACGCCGAGATCGCGCAGCCGTACGGCCAGCGGGTTGCGCAGCCGTACGACGCGGCAGATCGCGGCGGACTGGGCCACCACCTTGGCGGTGCGTGCCAACCGGGCGGCGGTGTAGGCGGCCAGGCCGTGCTCTTCGCCTGCGACATGGGCCAGCACGACGGCGTCCTCGATCGCCTGGCAGGCGCCCTGGCCCATGTTGGGCGTCATGGCGTGGGCGGCGTCGCCGAGCATCGCGATTCTGCCCCGGTGCATGGCGGGCAGCGGGGCAGGCAGGTAGTAGACGTCGTTCCTGATGATGTTCGCCGGCGGAGTGGCGGCCACAAGGGCGGGGATGGGCGCATGCCAGTCGCCGAACAACTGTAGCAGTTCCGCCCGCTGGTCGCCCCCGCCCCCGCCGGCAGGAACGGCGTTGGTGCCGTAGCAGTAGGCCAGCTCGTCGGCGAGCGCCATGTAGCCGAAGACCTTGCCGTCGCCCCATGTCTCGAAGGTTTGGCCCGGCACGCCGTGGCCGGGGACGAGCATTCGCCAGGCGGTGATGCCGGCGTAGCGAGGTCCCGGGTGACTGGGGAACAGGGCTGCCCGGATAGGGGAGTGGATCCCGTCGGCGGCCACCACGAGATCGCCTGTCACCTCGCCCGTCCCGCCCGGCCGTACGTCCTGTCCTTCCTGGCCGGTCCGGAAGGTCACGCGGCCGGTGTCGGGATCGGCGCCGGTGACCGTGGTGTTCAGCCGGATCGTGCCCGGCTTGAGGCGTGCCGCCAGCGCTTCCACCAGGTCGGCGCGGCGGAGGAGCACCACCGGGTCGCCGTGCCGGGCGGCGGCCTCCTCGGTCATGTGCACCAGCCAGCGCCCGCTGCCGGCGCGCCGTACACCTCCGACACCGCGGATCGCCGACAGCGCCCGTACCTGATCGCCGACGCCGAGCACATTCAGTGCCTTGAGCGCGTTGGCGAAGACGGACAGTCCCGAGCCCACGGGTTCGATGGACGGCGCGCGCTCAAAGGATGTCACCTCCCATCCTCGCTGCTGGAGCGCCACCGCAGCCGCCAGCCCGCCGATCCCCGCTCCGATCACCACAGCGTGTCCCATGGCAATCTCCTTACTACGATCGTAGTTGGATTTACTATGATCGTAGTATCACATCGAAGGAGGCGCCATGAAATCGCAACGTGCCGAACTGGTCGCCGATACGGCCATCACCGTGCTGGCCGAGCGAGGCGTCCACGGCCTGACCCACCGCACGGTGGACGAGACGGCCGGACTCGCTCCAGGCTCGGCCTCCAACGTGGCCCGCACCCGACTGGCGTTGCTGGAACTGGTCTTGGAACGGCTCGCCGAACTCGACACGGTGGCGTTCGGGTTCGGCGCGGAGCCGGTGGTGCCGGAGGGGACGGCCACGGCGGCGGTGCTCGACATGTTCGCCGCGATGACCGCCAGGACGCTTCACGTCCGGCTCACGTCGGAGCGCCGCCAGAGTATCGCCCGCTATGAGTTGGCGATGGAGGCCACGCGGCACCCGGGACTGCGCGAACTCTACGACGCGGTGGGCCGTCGGCTTCGCGATCCGGTGGTGGCGATGTTCACCGCGCTCGGCTCACCGGATCCGGCACGGCACGGCCAGCAGGCGGTGGCGTTCCTGGAAGGTGTGATGTTCGACGCCCTGGTCGGGGCCGGGCCCGAGCCGGCCGAGGAGGGCATCAGGCTGGGAGTCCGGGAACTGTTCAGGGGCATGCTGGGCCAGTAGCCCGCAGACGCGAGGGCCGGCCCCGCTGAGCAGCCTGGATCTGGCCGGCGTGGTGGTCACCGCCGATGCCCTGCGTACCCAGCACGAACATGCCCGGCAGATCGTCGCCGCGCGCGGCCATCCTCCCGACGGCCTTCAGCTACTCGGTCTCGGCGCACGAGAACGCTTCGGACCTGGGCATGCGACGTCGAGAAAGAGTTTCTGGGCTGGCCGCTCGGCGCTGACCCACATGGGCATGTCAGTTGGCGGACGAGACTGACACGAGCTCGTTCAGTTGCAGTCATCCCGCATTTGCTCGACAAGACTTGCGGGTCGTAGATCGGTCCAATGTTCGCGGATGTAGTCCAGGCAGCGGGCACGACCTCCCGGCCCATATATCACGGTCCAGCCAGCCGGTAAATCGACGAATTCCGGCCAAAGAGAGTAGTGCTTCTCGTCGTTGACGAGCACGAGGAAGCCACCCTCGAGATCATCGAATGGATTGCTCATGGAATCTCTTTCAATGGGAAATGGAGCGAGGCTGTAGTTTCTGGAGTGAATAGGAGAGGTGATACTTGACCAGCGCCCCCGCGACGGAAGCTCGCCGGTGATCTATGTGTCGGAGAGCCTTCGGTGACCGGGCGGGGCACCTCCACTCCCATTCGGTCAGTATGTTGAGCGCCGATGGGCCCTGCGGCAACCGACCGTTCGCGACCAGGGGACGGCCAGGCGGCCCGCTGTGCCCCTGCCTGTGCGCAATGCGTATCGGGCCGACTCCTGTCCGGCGTTCATGGGCTGCGGTTGAACCGCTGGACAGTCGCCAGGATCGTCCCCGCCGGCGAGCAGGCCGTCTGGCGCGACCGCCGGCCTGATGTCGCGTCGCGGGCGACCGCCTCATTCACGGTGACGGTCCGGTCACGCTCCGGAATGTTTCGGATTCTTTGACGGAACAACATGTGTTCGACGGAGGAGAAAGCTGATTGTGGCGACGAAAGACCTGCTGGCCGCCTTGTGATCAATGTCAAGTGGTGGAATTGGCGTACATTTCAACTAAGTCCATCTTCTTGAGGCTTAACGCTAATCGTTTACCGCGCCTTGACGAATCTTCCGTTTGTGGGATGCTCGACCGTGTTGAGCGATCATCGTCGCCGGGGCGGATTGGCCCTGATCCGGAAACGTGCACCCGGTGTTTTGAACACAACCTGCTTTGATAGGGGGATACGTTGGTACATTCCAACGGACAAGCCCGTTCTGTGCTCGCTATCGCCCACCTATCGGCGCAGCCACCCGGTCACCACGAAAGCCTGCCGATCGAGAGTGTGCTGCCGGCTGATTCTCCGCGGCTCGACGGTGAGGACGTGGAACATATCTGCCTGCTTGCAGAGGCGGAGGACCTCCCGCCGATTCTCGTCCATCGCGCGACGATGCGTGTCATCGATGGCATGCACCGCCTCAAGGCCGCGGTCTTACGCGGTGACGACACGATCAGGGTCATCTTCCACGACTGCAACGACGCCGACGCGTTCGTGATGTCGGTCAAGGCGAACATCCAGCACGGCCTGCCGCTCTCGCTCTCGGATCGGAGAGCGGCGGCGGCGCGGATAGTCATGCTCTACCCGCGTTGGTCCGATCGTGCCATCGCGGAGGTGGCGGGACTGTCGGCGAAAACGGTGGGGGCCATCCGCCGAGACTCGCCCGCCGCGCTGACCGAGGTTCGCGAACGGGTCGGCCGGGACGGGCGGGTCCGCCCGCTCAACACGGTCGACGGCCGGCGGTACGCCAGCGAGCTGATCACCCTGTATCCGGAGTCCTCGTCGCGAGAGATCGCACGGAAGGCCGGTATCTCTCCCAGTACTGTGCGAGACGTCCGTGATCGGCTTCGCAGGGGAGAGAACCCCGTGCCCGAACGCCGGCGCCCGGGTAACCCCAACGAGCAGCTCACGCCGGAGTGCAAACTCCAGGAGCGGATCAAGAGCCTGCAGTCGTTCGACTGCCGTGACGAGATCCTGCAGAAGCTGAGCAAGGATCCCACGGTCCGCATGACCGATAAGGGGCGTGCCATGTTGCGCTGGCTGAGTTCGCAGTGCCAGCAGGTCGAAAAGGGCAGGGAGTTTCTGGCCGACAACGTCCCTGATCACTGTTCGAGCCTCATCGCCGACCTTGCCTGCTCCTTCGCCAACTCATGGCTCAGCATCGCCGGTGAGATGCGAAGTCGCAGCCAGGCCCAGCCATGACGGCCCATCAGCCGCCAAGGTGCGAACCGGCCACGGCCGCGGCCCTGTTCGAGCAGTGCGTCCGCCGTCATGCGGCTCGGGCCGCAGTCGAAGACGACGGCCACTCGCTGACCTACCGTGAGCTCAATGCCCGGGCGAACCAGCTCGCCCGCCGACTGGTCGCTTCGGGGGTCGGTGCGGAACAGGTCGTCGCGGTCGCGCTGCCGCGCTCGCGGGACTGCGTCGTCGCCGTGCTGGCGGTGCTCAAGTCCGGCGCCGCCTACCTTCCGCTTGACGTGACCTACCCTCGGGAACGCCTCGCCTTCATGATCCGTGATGCGCGGCCCGCGCTGGCCATCACCACCACGTCGGCCGGCCGGCTTCTCGAAGATGCCGCCGACGAGGTCATCTGCCTCGAACTCGATCGGCCCGAGACCGTGGCGGCCCTGGCCGAGCTGAGCGCCGGCGACCTCACCGACGCCGAGCGAACCACACCGGCGCACCCGGCTCACGCGATGTACGTGATCTACACCTCCGGGTCCACCGGCACCCCGAAGGGCGTCGTGATCACCGGCCAAGGAATGGCGGGGCTGGCCGACACCCAGCGCCGCACGCTGTGCGTCGGCCCGGGCAGCAGAGTCCTCCAGTGGGCCTCGATCAGCTTCGACGCGGCGTTCTGGGACTACTCGTCCGCCTTGTTCTCCGGCGCGACACTGGTGCTCGCACCGGCACAGGGCGACAGGTCCGTCCCCGATTCGCGGCTGCATGATCTGCTCCGCGATGGCCGGATAACCCACGCCACCCTCCCGCCCGCGGTGCTCGCCGCTCTCGACGACGATGTGCTGATCGGCGCGACGATCGTGTCCACCGGTGACTCCTGCACGGAGGCGATCGCGAAGAGGTGGGCGCGCGGCCGCCGGCTGCTCAACGGATACGGCCCGACGGAGACCACCGTCGGCGCGACCATCAGCGAGCCGTACGGCGGAGCCGGCGTTCCGATCGGCAGGCCGTTCACCGACACCGTCGTGCACCTGCTCGACGACGCTCTCCGCCCGGTCGGCGCCGGGGAGATCGGCGAGATCTATGTGGGCGGCCCAGGGCTCGCGCGATGCTATCTCGGGCAGCCCGAGCTGACGGCCCAGCGGTTCGTCGCCAGCCCCTTCGAGGCCGGCCAACGGCTGTATCGCACGGGCGATCTGGCCTCGGCGGCCGAGGACGGGCAACTCGTGTTCCACGGACGCGCCGACGACCAGGTCAAGATTCGGGGCTTCCGGGTCGAACCCGGTGAGGTCCAGTCGGTCCTTGCCCGGCACCCTGGCGTACGGCAGGCCGCCGTGATCGCCAGAGACGACGAGCACCTGGGCAAGCATCTGGTGGCCTATGTCGTCACCGACGGTGGCGATCCGGAGGGGTTACGCGAGTACCTGGCGCGCAATGTTCCCGACTACCTGACACCCGCCGCGATCATCGAGGTACCGGACCTTCCCCTCACGCCCAACGGAAAGGTCGACCGCCAGGCTCTGCCGGAGCCGGAGCGGCGCGCCGTCTCCGGCCGTCAGGCGCGGTCGGCCCATGAGCGCTACCTGTGCACCGTCGTCGCCGAGCTGCTCGGCGTCGACCAGGTCGGCCCCGCAGACGATCTCTTCGTCCTCGGCGGGCACTCGCTGCTCGCCGCGAAGCTGATCGGGCGGATCAGGAAAGACCTCGGCGTACGGCTGCCGTTGCGGACGCTCTACCGATCCGGCCGGATCAGCGACATCGCCGCCAACCTGGCCGAGGTGGCGCCGGACTCGCGCGGGGTGCCTGACTGAGCGTCATCCGCACTCGCGCGCCAAGGTTCCACCGTTGTGTTTCACAAGGCTCTGCGGCCATGGTGGAGCAATCCGAACGTACGAAAGCGCATCCAAGGCACCACGAGAAGCAGCGAGCCGGCCGTTGAGGAGATCATGAACTCTCGAGCGCTAGTGATCGCACGCCATGAGGCACGCCTGATGAGGACCCAGCCCTGGATCGTGGTGATTCTCATCATCATCCCCGGCCTGCTGCTGGCCTTCTTCGCCAACGGCATCGTCGGTGGCCCGGCGCGGGCCATTCCGGGCCTGGCCGCGCTGTTCGGCTTCTTCGGGCTCTCTGCCATCGGCCTCGCGTTCTACCGCGACCACGGCTGGATGACGTGGGACCGCCTGCGGGCCAGCGGAACCCGGCCGTTCGCCGTCATCGTGGGGAAGCTCACGCCGCTGGCCGTGATGTTCCTGCTGCAGTACCTCGTGCTGTTCCCGCTGGGCTGGGCGGCGTTCGGGCTGCAGATCCGCGGGAGCGTCCTCGGGCTCGCCCTGGTGACGATCGGCCTGGTCGCCGCCGAGCTCGGCATCGGGCTGCTGCTGGCCGTGGTCTGCACCAGCATCGCCCAGCTCAACTCGCTGGTGAGCATCGGGACGCTGCTGCTGGTGGGGGGCGCGGGCGCGTTGGCGCCGATCGAGACCTTCCCCGGCTGGGTCCAGGCGATCGCACCCGTTTCCCCGGTCTACTGGTCGTTCCAGGGCTTTCAGAGTGTCATAGCCGAGGGCCGCGGCCTGGCCGACGTGCTCGGCCCGGCGGCCGTCCTGTTCGGGATGGCCGCCGTCTGCTTCGTGTTGTCCGGGATCTTCTACAAGCACGAGCAGCGCAAGACCTTCTTCTCCTGACGGCTACGGCAGGTCCGACGGTCCAGTTCCCCAACGCCATGCGAAAGGACGGAAGAAGTGGGAAACCTCGCCGATGACATGGTCGTCAAAGGGGCTGATGGTCGATACCAAGCCGAGCTCTCGGCGGACTGGGACTTCTGGGGGCCCAACGGAGGTTATGTCGCGGCTCTCGGGCTGCGCGCGGTCCAGGCGCACAGTGCGCTGCCGCGGCTGGCGTCGATGTCCACCCACTTCCTGTCCGGCGCCCGCCATGGCCACGTGGACATCGACGTCACTACGCTACGGACCTCCAGAAGGGCGGAGTCCATCCGGGTGTCGATGTCCCAGGAGGGCCGTCCCGTCTGCGAGAGCCTTGTCTGGATGGTCGCCACCGACCTGGTGGGACTCGTCCACGACCACGTGCGACGGCCGGACCTGCCCGGCCACGAGCAACTGCTCTCGATCATCGATCTGGTGGGCCCGGACATGGAACCGCCGATGCCGATCTTCCGCAACATCGAATGGAAGCCCTTCGCATGGCAACACCCAGGCGTGCCCGACCCCGCGGCCGCCGAGGCACGGTGGTCCGCCTGGTGGCGCTTCCTCCCGCAAGCGACCTTCGACGACGCCTTCGTCGACGCGGCCCGAGCGGTGATCCTCCTCGACCTCAACACGTGGGCGGCGGGCAGCAAGGGGCGCCCGTACGAGATCAGCTACCTCGCGCCGACCATCGACCTGTCCATCCAGTTCCACCAGGCCCAGCCGGACTCCGAATGGCTGCTGGTCGACGGCATGGCCGACATCGCAGACGAGGGGCTGGTGTCCGGCCAGAGCCGCCTGTGGAGCTCGGACGGCACGCTGATCGCCTCCGCTTTCAGCACCCTGCTCTGCAGGGAGATCCGGTCCTGAGCCGTCTCACCTGGCAGGTCACGGCCGGCCGTTCGACCTCTGGAGGGCGGCCAGCGCCAGGTGCCACGGGAACGCGCCGGCTCCCTCGGGGGTGCGCACCACGTGGACACCCTCGGCCCGCAGGCTTTCCACTGCGGCGCGGAACGGAACGCGCGCTGCCAGAGCGCTGTTCACCGCGGGCAGGACCACGAGCGGGATGCCCAGGCCAGGAGCCTCGGCCATGACCCCCAGGGCATAGGAGTCCGTGATGCCCTGGGCGAACTTGTTGATCGTGTTGAAGGTCGCCGGAGCCACGACGATCGCATCCGCTCTGGGGGACTTCGGCTCGTTGGGCTTGCGGTACGTGCTCCGAACCGAGCGGCCGGTCTGCTTCTCCAGCGCCGGGACGTCGATGAAGTCGAGTGCCGACGGCGTGGCGACGACCTGGACGGCCCACCCCTCGTTCTGGGCCATCTCGACCAGGCAACCGACATCCCCGGCCACACCGGCCGCGCATATGATCACGTAGAGCACCGGCACCTGCGGCTCACCAGTCGTCGTCGAGGCGGTAGGAGGCCAGGAACTCCTCCACGTCGGCGAGCGACTCCTCGTACCCGAAGTTGCGGTACGCGTATCCCTTCGCCACGTACGGTGCGCCCGCGTAGAACATCTCGTACTGATGGTGGCGTCCGCCGAACTCGCTGCCGACAGCGTCCCAGGCGAGCTTGAACAGCTTCACGCGCTCCTCGGCCGGGACACCGGGCGACTGGACGTATCGGTCGATGTCGGGACGTGTGGCAGGATTGCGAAACTCGGCGACCGACGACGGCACCTGCAGCACGCCACCGCCGGTGAGGTCGCGCAGGATGGCGAGCACCCGCGGGTACAGCTCGGCCTGCATGGCCATCGCGCCGTAGAGCGGTCGCGGCCGCGGCAGCCACACGCCGGCGTCGTCGGGTTCGGCACCGTACTCGGCTGCGAGCACCGCCGACTCCACGAGGGACACGATCGCGGCGAGCTCGCCGAGCTTCTCCTGTACGCCGGGGACGCGGTCGACGCCGGTCGTCTGCGCGACCTTGCGCGCGATTCCGGCGAGGAACCGGAGCTTCGTGGCGAACCTGATCTGTGCCTGCGAGTTGCCCAGGACGTGGGCCCCCGTGGCGAAGAACTGGCGCCTCAGGCCGTCGATGTCCCGGTAGACGAAGACCCGTTCCCACGGCACGAACACGTCGGCGAAGACGACCAGCGCGTCGGTCTCGTCGTAGCGGCTGCTGAGCGGGTAGTCGTACGGTGAGGTCGCCGCGGGGGCGTAGGGGCGCCGGCAGTACAGCTTGAGACCGGGTGTAGCGATCGGCACCACGAAGCCGAGCGCGAAGTCGCGGTCCTCCGGCGTCAACGGTTTGATGCACGACACGAAGATCTCGTCCGCGACCGCCGCGCCGGTCGCGAGCATCTGGGCGCCGCGCACCACGATGCCGTCGTCGCGCTCGTCGGCCACGCCGACCTGGATCAGGTCGCCCTCCCACGCGTGCGCGGTCGTGATCCGGGAGACCTGTGGCGGGATGATGGCGTACGAGACGTAGAGGCTGTCACGCAGCAACCGCTCGTAGTACGTGGTGACGTTTCGCGAAAAGTCGTGTTTCTCGGATCGGAACGCCTCGGGATGAGCGGCGAAGCCGGCCAGGAACGAGCCGACGTGATCGGGGCCGCGGCCCACCCAGCCATAGGTGTGCCGCGCCCACGTCTCGATCGCTTTGCGCCGCGCCACCAGCTGCTCGTGACTCTGCGGCATGGAGTACACGATGTTGGCCGGTCCGTCGATCTCCCTGGCGTACGCGGTCATCCCGCTCGCCGGGTCGGCGGCGATGTCGTAGAGCTCCGACACCGTCCGCGCGATCGGCGCGAACGCCGGATGTCCGGTGACGTCGCGGACGCGCTCGCCGTCGACGTAGACCTCGCGCTCGTCCCCGATCGCGGACAGGTAGTCCGATCCCTTACGCATGGGCTGTCCCTCGGCTCCCTGCCGTCACTCCTCTGTCAGCTGGAACCACGACTTGCCCAGGCGCTCCGAGGTCTTGGGCTCCGCGAAGTCGTGGTAGGTCATCTTGGAGTTGGCGGTGGCGATGAAGTCGCCATCGCGCGTCCAGAGCCTGGTCTCCGCGCCGAGGATGCCGTCGCCCGCGTAGCTGCCGACGGCGTCCGCCAGCAACCATTGCGCTTCCGGGTGGAAGGTGTGGAAGTCGACGGTGAGGCTCATCGTCGGCGCGATGAACTGCAGCGGCGGCGTGAAGGGGTCGGCGACCGTCGCGAACTGCATGGCCGCGGTGATGATGATGGAACGGCAGGCGTCGACCCACGGATCCTTCTGTCCCTCGCCACAGGCCATCCGCTGCCATCCTCGGATGTGCGCGTCCCGCCTCGGAGTGAACTTGAGCTCCTCCTGCGTGAGGTGGTCGATCCCCGGGTAGTTGTGCGACCCCATCAGTCCCTTGATCATGCGGAACTCGAGGTTCTTCCAGAACGGTTCCTCGCCCATCAGCGCGAGCACGTCGTCGTCGAGAATGGTCGCCTCGGAGTCCTCCGGCGCGGGTGCGGCGGGAGCCTCCTGCCAGTTGAGTTTCGGCCCGACATCGACGGCGGGTGCGGCCGCCACCAGCGCGGCGAGGATGTCCCGGCCATCCTGGGTCATCCGTACGAGGAACGACGACGCCCGGTCGGTGCTGCGCAACGTCGTGACCTCGAGGTCGGCTGGGCCGACCCTCGCCTCGTTCAGATAGTGGCACGACACGCTGACCGGCTGGGTCGTCGTACTCGACGCGTGGGCCTGAGCCGCGCGCAGGGCGATCGAGGTCAGGTACCCGCCGACCGGTACCCACATCCTCCAGTCCTCGACGATCTCGCCTCTGTAGGTCCCGTCGCCTGTCCGTTCGACCGCGGTTTGCCGCTCCAGATTCGACATACGGGACACCTACCACGGGCGAAATACCAGCCGACAGCAGCGCTTTTCGCGCGGGGACGGTGCCGACTGTGGGAATGCCGCAGTTGGTCACTTCTTCGTGCGTCACAGGGAATGGCAGGATGTGCGGGCCGTGGGGGTTGCCCCTACTAACGGTCTGGAGGCTCGTATGAGCGTTGACGATGAATCCGGAGAGGCTGCCCTAGCCTCGACTCGGCCCGCCGCGCGGGTCCGGGGGCTGCGGAAGGCCTACGGCGACGTGATCGCACTCCAGGGACTCGACCTCGATGTCATGCCTGGGTCGGTGGTCGGTCTGATCGGGCCCAACGGCGCCGGCAAGACGACCGCCGTGCGGTGCATGGCCGGGCTGCTGAAGCCGGATTCCGGCGACGTGGGCATCGCGCCGAGCAGGACACCGGGCCGATCGCCTGTGGCGATCGCCGCCCAGGAGATCGAGTTGTATCCGGGGCTGCCCGTCGAGACGAACCTGATCTTCTTCGGTCACCTGTCGGGGGTCGAGAACGCGGAGGAGGTGCTCGCCGAACTGGCCGTCGAGCTCGAGCTCGGGCCGTTGCTCGGCAAGCTGCCCAAGGACCTGTCGATCGGACAGCAGCGGCTGGTCCACGTCGCCGCGGCCATGGTGGCGGTGCCGGACCTGCTCCTCCTCGACGAGCCGACGGCCGCGCTCGACGTCGGCTCACGCGAGACGCTGTTCGCCGCGGTGGCGCGCCGTCGCGAAGCCGGTGTCGCGGTGCTGCTGTCCAGCCATCAGCTCCAGGAAGTCGAAGCCACCTGCGACTCGATCGTGATGATCAACCATGGCGAGGTCATCGCCGCCGGTGACGTCGACGACCTGATCGGCAAGCACGGGGGCGGCCAGATCGAGATGACCGTGGACGGGACGGTGCAGGTGGTCCAGGGCGATGACATAGCCGCGGCGATCGCTCAGGTGACCGCCGGCGGCGGCCGGTTGGAGGCTGTGAACGTCATCAAGCCATCCCTCGAAACGGTGTTCATCAACCTCACCGGCATGCGCAGCATGGATGTCGAGGCGTCCTGATCGTGGCTGGATACCACGAGTATCTCGAACTCGACCGTCTGCTCAGCCTGCAGCGGCCCCGCACCGGGCACACCGCAACCGAGCTGCCCTTCATCGTGGTACACCAGGTCAGCGAGCTGTGGTTCAAATTGATCATCGAAGACATCCAGGGTGCGATCCAGGCCCTCGGCGCCGACGAGGTGGGTGCGGCCCTGCAACGGCTGCGCCGCGTTCGTGAGGTGGAACGGCTGCTGATCGACCAGTTCGTGTTGATCGACCAGCTCCCTCCTGGAGGCTTCGGCGCGCTGCGCCCGGCCCTGGGCACGACCTCCGCCGCCGAGTCACGGCAGTTCGCCGTCATCGAGCGGCTCTCGTGCCCACCCCCCGGCCCCGGAACCCCGGCTGCCGACCCGGGCGAGGATCTCTGGTCCGCGCTGTGCTTGCACGCACAGGGCGACGGCCACGACATGCCCGTCGACGACACCGGCGAGGCCCGCGCCCGGCGGGCGCGCGCCCTTCTGGAGATCTACCGGCAGGCAGGGCCCATGTTCGCGCTCTGCGAAGCGCTGCTCGACCACGACCAGGCGTTCAGCATCTGGCGGCAGCGGCACGCCCTGGCCGCCGCACGGCAGATCGGCAATGCTCCCGGCACCGGCGGTACGACCGGCGTCGCGTTCCTGGAGCACCGTTGCAACCGCAGGTTCTACCCCGATCTGTGGTCGATCCGGCCAGATCTCCAGTTCTCCGGCTGAATCAGAGGCGACCTGTCATGATCGTCCGACCCAAGATCGAGCTGTACGCCGAGGAGCACACGAGCCCGCCCTCGCCGCTGCTCGCCAAGGTGGCCGCCGCCACCAGATCGACGATGGAACGACCCGAGATGATGATCGGCGCGGTCGAGGGCGCGCTGCTCGCGATGCTGGTGGCGATGGTACGGCCGCGGCGCATCCTGGAGATCGGCACGTTCACGGGTTACTCGGCGCTGTGCATGGCCGAGGCCATGCCCACCGGCTGCCGGATCGTGACCCTCGAGGCTGACGCCCCCACCGCCGCGATCGCCCGCACCCACATCGCGGCCTCGCCGTACGCGGATCGGGTCGAGGTGCGAGAGGGACTGGCCCTCGACACCCTCGCCGAGCTCGGCGGGCCTTTCGAGCTGGTCTTCCTCGATGCGGACAGGCCGTCCTACATCACATATCTCGACGCCGTGCTTCCCCTGCTCGGCGAACAGGGGTTCATCGTGGTCGACAACGCGCTGCAGTTCGCCATCACCCCCGACCCGGAAGAGGCGGCGGCCGTCCACGCCTTCAACGCTCACGTGGCGAGCCGGGCCGACCTCGTCCAGGTGATGCTGACGATCCGCGCCGGAGTGACCGTGATCCGCCGTGCCTGCCCCGAGCCGACCACTCGGTGATGACTGGAGCACACATGACCGATGCCATCACCGGCGAAGCCACCACCGGCATGGTGCCGGACGCGTCCGGCACAGCCGCAGAACCGCTCGCCCGTCTGGACGCCCCCAGCCCGCAAGCCTCGTCACTGCCACCGGGCACTCTCCTCCCGCTGCCAGGGGGGTTCACGGTGCTCTCGCAAGGCGTGCTCCGCAGCGCCGGGTTCCCGATCGGCGGTCTGCTCGAACTCGGCGACGCCGACTACGCCGCGGCCGTGGACCGCCGGCTGGACGAGGCGGGCGGCGATCTGGACGCGGTGGTCGCCCGGGCCGGCGCGCGGCAGGCCGAACTGCTGCGCAGGATCGCCCGCCGCAGCGATTTCCAGGAGGCCATGGCCTGGCAGAACCCCGACCTCATCGAGCCGATGATCATCACGCTCGGACAGTCGGGCCCGGACACCCCGAACAACCACCGGCTGCGCAAGCGCCAGCGGCTCGTGGCCAACTACTGGACCAGGTACTGCGCGAAGAACGAGACGATCGGCTTCTTCGGCCCGGTGAGCTGGTTCGGCCTCCGGTCGAGCGGGGAGACGCTGCGCATGAGACCGGGCCCCGCCCTGGCGAGCCATGGCGAACTCTTCCTGGAACCCTGGGCCATCGACGTGCTGGCGGCGACCCTGTCCCAAGACCCAGAAGTGCGCCCGTGGATCGCACCGCGCCGCCACCCCACCGTCTACGTCTCGGGCACGCACGCCCGGACCATGGCGGGGCCGGTCGAGCTCTCCGCCGACGAAGCCCGGCTGATTGCCCTCCTGGACGGCGGGCGGGCCGCGCGGGAGATAGCCGCCGAGTACGGCTCCGACCCCGCCGAAGTGTACGCAGAGCTGGACCGCCTGGCCGCCAAGGGGCTCGTGCTGTGGGACCTGGAGCCGCCGCTGGTGCAGAACGCCGAGCGTGAGCTGCGCAGGCGCCTCGACGCCATCGGCGACGCCAAGGTCCGTGAGCGGGCGACCGAGAAGCTCGACCGGCTCGAACAGGCGCGTGACGCACTCGCGGGCTACCGCGACGTGGCCGACCTGCTCCGCCTGTACCGGAGCCTGGAGCGGGAGTTCACGACGCTGACCGGAGTCGATCCGATGCGGCGCCCCGGCCAGGCCTACGGTGGCCGGCGTCTGGCCTACATCGAATGCGGTCGTGACGTGGAGCTGTCGTTCGGGCCTCAGGTGTTGGAATCCTGCGCCGTCCCGCTGTCGCTGCTGCTGACGAGCGCCCGCTGGTTCGCCAGTGAGGCGGCACGGCAGGTGCGGGCCGTGTTCTCCGAGGCGTTCGACGCGTTGGGCGTCGAGACCGTCGGCCTGGCCGAGCTCGTGTTCGCCTGCGCCGACAAGGTGTTCGTGCCCGGTGATCGCCCGGTGGACCATCTGGCGAAGGAGTTCGTGGCGCGCTGGCGCGCGGTCCTCGACCTGGACACCGACGCTCACGTGGTGACGCGCGCCGGCGACGAGATCCGCCCGCAGGTCGAGGAGACCTTCGCGGACGCGACCCCGAGCTGGGGATTCGCCTGGACTCACAGCGTGGACCTGCTCATCGCGGCCGACGACGCCGAGGCGTTCGCGCGCGGCGAGTTCCAGCCCGTGATCGGCGAGCTCCACGTCGCCTACTGCCCGTTCGAGATGCCCGTCTTCGCAGGGGGACACCCCGACATCGAGGAGCTGCGTGCCACGCTGGCGACGGTCATCCCCGACAGCCGGGTGCTGCTCAGCCCGGTCAAGGACTATCCCCGGGTGGCCGCGCGGATCTATCCGTGGCTCCACGACGAGCACGACTGGTGGCTGTGTGTGTCCCCGTTCCCTCCGCGCGGTTCCGACCGGCTGCTCCCGCTGTGCGGGCTGGAGGTCCGCCGCGAAGACGGCAGGCTGGTCACCGGGCTGCCCGGCGCCGACCGGTGGTTCGACATCGCCGACGTCCACGGCACCTGGCTGATGTACGAGTTCATGGACGTGTTCAAGCAGGTGGTCAAGGGATATGACCACACGCCCCGGGTGGTTGTGGACAACACGGTCGTGTTCCGCGAGACATGGTCCTTCCGGGTCGCCGAGCTGGACTGGATCTCCGTGCGCAGCGACGCCGAGCACTTCCTGGCCGCCCGGCGCTGGCGGCGCGAGCACGAACTGCCGGAGATCGTGTTCGCCTCGGTCAGTTCGGAGACCAAACCGGTGTTCGTGGACCTCCGCAGCGAGGTTCAGGTGGCCAACCTGGCCAGGCTCCTGCGGGCCGTCGCCGTGAACCAGGACGCGTCGGTGACCTTCTCCGAGATGCTGCCCGGACCCGAGCAGTCGTGGCTGGCCGACTCCGAAGGGAACCGCTACACCGCGGAGCTGCGGCTGCTGTTCGTGGACCGTGCCACGGCCGACTGAGCGTTTTCCCCACTCGAACACCGATACAGACGCGTTCTACAGTGCACACCGGACACGCGAGAAAGGACGGGCGTGAGCGATATCGAGTCAGACGCCCACCCCGCCGAACTGGTCGATCGGCTCGAGGCGGTCGGTGTCCAGCTCTGGGCGGAAGCCGGTGAACTGCGGTTTCGAGCGCCCCGCGGGGTGCTGACCGATGACGACCGAGCGGAGCTGCGGCAGCACCGGTCGACGCTGCTGGAGTACCTGAGGCAGGACGTCGGCCCGAGCCTGCTCGTGGCGGACCCGGCCAACGCCGGCGAGCCCTTCCCGCTCACCGACATGCAAACCGCCTACCTGCTGGGGCGAAGCGACGGCCTGGACTACGGCGGTGTGGGCTGCCAGGTCTATCTCGAAGCCGACCTCGCCGACGTCGACCCGCGACGGCTGCCCGCCGCCTGGCGGCAGCTCATCGAGCGGCACCCGATGTTGCGGGCAGTGGTCGATGAGCGGGGATTCCAGCAGGTACTGTCCCACGCTCCCGCCTTCGAGATTCCCGTTGTGGACCTGCGTTCCGAAGCGGCGGAAGACGTGTCCGCGGTTCGCGAGCAGATGTGCGACCGCTCGTATGAGCCAGGCCGTTGGCCGATGTTCGACGTCAGGTTGTCGCTGACGGCGCAGCGCTCGGTGCTGCACCTCTCGTTCGACTTGCTGATCGCCGACTTCATGAGCGTCCAACTGCTGCTCGACGAGTTGCACCAGCTCTGCCAGGCCCCAGACGAACCGCTGCCCGCACTGGATCTCACCTTCCGTGACTACCTCGCGGCGCAGACGCGCCTTGCGGATCGGCGGGGTCACCGCCGCGCGCGTGACTACTGGTGGGCACGGATCGACGATCTTCCGCAGGCGCCGAGGCTGCCGATGAGGGCCGACCCGCGCAAGCGCGGGCACGCCCGCTTCCACCGGTGGCAGGCCCGGCTGGCTCCCGCGCAATGGCGGCGGCTGCGAGAGCTGACCGCGAGCCGCGGACTGACGCCGTCGGGTGCCGTGCTGGCCGCCTACGCGGAGACGGTCGCACGCTGGACGTCGCAGGACCGCTTCACGCTCGGCGTGACCATGCTCAACCGGCTGCCGGTGCACCCGCAGGTCGACCGGATCGTCGGCGACTTCTCCTCCGTGGACCTGCTGGAGGTGCGGCCACGTGCGGCTGACTCCTTCACCGAGGCGGCGCGCGCGCTGCAGGCGCAGCTGTGGATGGACCTGGACCACATGGCCTGCTCCGGCGTCGAGGTGTTGCGTGAGCTCGGGTCGCGCAGGGGACGCGGCGAGGCGCTGATGCCGATCGTGTTCACCAGCGCCCTCGCGCTCGACGGGGAGTCGGCGTTCTGGCGGGACGCCACGCTGGTGCACGGCCTGACCCAGACCCCGCAGGTGTGGATCGACTGCCAGACGCTGGTGGCCGACGACGCGTTGCTCGTCAACTGGGATGTTCGCGAGGGGATCTTCCCTGACGGGCTGATCGACGACATGTTCGCGGCCTTCGAAGGCCTGCTGCACAGCCTGGCGGACAGCGACGACGGCTGGGAGCGGCCGGTGCTCGTGCCGCTGCCTGACGCTCAGTCCGAGCGTCGCCGGGCGGCGAACGCGACCGCCGCACCCGACCTGCCCGCGCACCGGTTGCTCCACGAGCCTGTGGTCCGCCAGGCCCTCCGCACACCCGATCTCCCCGCCGTCGCCGGCTCCTGGGGCACCCTGAGCTACGACGAGGTCCTCCGCCGGGCGGTCGGCCTCGCCGTAGAGCTGACGGGTACGGGCGCGCGGCCCGACACGCCGATCGCGATGATCTCCGATCGCGGCCCCGACCAGCTCATCGGCGTGCTCGGCATTCTGCTGGCCGGCGCGCCGTACCTGCCGATCGACACCAACCAGCCGCCCGCCCGCCGCGACCGGATGTTGTCCGACGCCGGTGTCACGACCGTGGTGACGCAGGAACATCTGCGCGCGGGGACGTCCTGGCCGGCCGGATCGACCGTCGTGGCCGTCGACGCGCCGGGCGGGCGCGAGACGGACGTGGACCTCGCCTCGTTCTGCCGTGAGGCGCTCGCGCGGCCCGTCCCCGACCTCGCCTACGTCGTCTACACGTCCGGCTCCACCGGGTCGCCGAAGGGCGTGCGGATCAGCCACAGAAGCGCGCTGAACACGGTGGAGGACGTGAACCGGCGGTTCGGAGTCGGTCAAGGCGACAGGATCCTCGGGCTGGCGAACCTCGGTTTCGATCTCTCGGTCTACGACATGTTCGGTCCGCTCGCCGTCGGTGGCTGTCTGGTCGTGCCCGACCACGACCGGCGTGGCCTGCCCGCGCACTGGGCGGAGCTGATCGCCAGGCACAGGGTGACGCTGTGGAACTCGGTGCCCGCTCACCTGCAGATGATGGCCGACTTCCTCTCCGCGTCCGGCGCTGACATCTCTTCGTTGCGGGTGGCGCTCCTGTCCGGCGACTGGATCCCCGTGAGCCTGCCCGATCGGATCCGCCGTCTCGTTCCCGGCCTCGAGCTGATCAGCCTCGGCGGGGCGACAGAAGGGTCGATCTGGTCGATCCACTATCCGATCGGTCCCGTCAAGGAGGGGTGGCGCAGCATCCCGTACGGTAAACCGCTGTCCAACCAGCAAATGCACGTGCTCGACCGGCGCTGGCAGTCATGCCCGGACGGTGTGACGGGGGAGATCTTCATCGGCGGCGCGGGTGTCGCCGAGGGCTACCTCGACCCCCGGCTCACGGCGGAGCGGTTCGTCGTGCACCCGCTGACCGGTGAACGGCTCTACCGGACGGGCGATCTCGGCCGGTACCTGCCGGACGGGAACATCGAGTTCCTTGGCAGGCAGGACGACCAGGTCAAGATCAGGGGACATCGGATCGAGCTCGCCGAGGTCGAGGCGGCACTGGCCGCCGATCCGCAGGTCGGCAACGCGGCCGTGATCGTGGACGATGCCAGGGATCGACGGCTGGTCGCGTTCGTCCAGCCCGCGGCCCGAGCCCGCGGCGCCGCCGAGCCGGCGTCCGCCGTGGCCGAGACGGCCGCCGCGACGGCCGACGCCGGCGCTGCCGACGTCGACCGCGCCCAGTACGTCGCCTATCTCCGGCGGCTGGACGACCTCGCGTTGTTGTGCATGCTGCGGGCGTTCCAGGACGACGGCCTGTTCCAGGACCTGGGGGAGGTGCACTCGCTGGAGCGGATCCTCGCCGGGACTCAGGCGCCGCCACAACACCATCGGGTGGTTCGCCGCTGGGTCCGGGTGCTGACCGACCACGGCCTGCTGGTCGAGGAGGGAGCCGGTCACTATCGCGCGGCTCTCCACGTCGAACCGTCCGCCATAGCGGCGGGCTGGTGCGAGGTGGACGATCTGGTCGCGCGGCTGGACCCTGCCTCGGCCAAGGTCCACGACTACTTCAAGGCGTCTACGGAAAGCCTGTCCGAGGTTCTCAGAAGCGAGGGGGGCGACGCCGTACAGCTGCTGTTCCCCGAAGGCAGGATGGACATCGGTGAGTCGCTGTACAACGTCACCCTGTTCAACCGCTGGGCCAACGAGGTCCTCACCTCCGCGGTCACGGCCGTCGCAGCCGACGCCGCGCATCCGCTGCGCGTGCTCGAGATCGGCGCCGGAGTCGGCGGCACCAGCATGGACGTCATCCCGGCCCTGGCCGACTTCGACGTGGAGTACACCTTCACCGACCTGTCGCAGTTCTTCCTCAACCGGGCCAAGGAGACCTTCGGGGAGTATCCCTGGGTGCGCTACGCGATCCTGGACATCAACACCGACTTCCGCGCCCAGGGATTCGCGCCCAACTCCTTCGACGTCGTCGTCCTGGGCGACGTCTTCCACGCGACCAGGCATGTCGGCGAAAGCCTCGCGGCGGTACGTGAGCTCCTGGCTCCGGGGGGCTGGTTGTTGTTCGCCGAGATGACCCGCGACCACTACCAGATCATGACCTCGATGGAACTGCTGCTCGGCCAGGGCGAAGACTTCGCCGACATGAGGCGCGGCCGGGACCAGACGTTCGTGTCGCACCCGGACTGGCTGAGGCTGCTCGGCGACGAGCTGGTGTTCGCCATCCCCGGGGAGCACGACGCCTTCACCGAGATCGGGTTGTACGTGTACGGCGTGCAGGTCAAGACCGACCGCGTGACGCTACGGCCGCAGCAGATCACCGAGGCCGCCGCCGGACGACTGCCGCCCGCGATGGTGCCCAGCCTGGTGCAGATCCTGGACCGGCTGCCCGCTTCCGCCACGGGGAAGGTCGACAGGGAGAGGTTGCGTGGCCTGATCCCCAAGCAGGCCGGGGTCGCGGACCTGTCGGCCGACGGGCCGGCAGACGATCTCGAGCGCCGGATAGCGGTCCTGCTCTGCGAAGTGCTCAACCTGCCGGCGGTGGGACGCTCCCAAGGCTTCTACGAGCTCGGCGGGGACTCCCTGCTCGCCTCTCAGGCGGCCGGGCTGCTCATCGAGCGGGTCCTGGAGGCGAAGCCGTTGTCGTTCAACACGCTGCTCCGAGTCCTGCTGGAGGGTCCGTCCGTGATGGCGCTGGCCGCATACCTTCGAGATGGCCCATGACCGCGATCGGGGTCATCGGCGGGTACGGATCCGTCGGCCGCGCCGCGGTGGCGCAGCTACGGGCCTGGGGGCTGGGACCGATCGTGGTCGTCGGCCGGGATCCGGCGCAGGCGGACGTCGTGGTCGACGGGGACGAACCGGCCGGGCTGGACCGGTTCTGCGCGTCATTGAGCCTGGTCGTCAACTGCACAGGCTCGCCGCCTCGGAACAGGGTGGCGGTGGCCGACGCGGCGGCGAGGGCGGGCATCCCCTACATCGACCCGGATGGGGACGAGCCGCTCCACACGCTGCTGTCGGACAGATCCTGCGCCGAGCCGGTCGTGTTGTCGGCCGGCATGCTGCCCGGCCTGACCGGGCTGCTCCCGCGACTGCTCGTGACGGAACCTGGCGGCCGGCTGGTCTGCTACGTCGGCGGACAGGACCTGTTCACGATCGCGGCGGCCACCGACTACCTGGCCGCCGTGGACAGGTCGGCCGGCCGTACGTTCGCCGTGTGGCGCGGCGGTTCCCGGGTGGAGCGAGCCGGTGTCCCCGTCATCGAGGGCGATGTTCCGCACTTCTCGGAACCGGCGAGCGGCGTGCCGTTCCTGAGTCCCGAGATGGAGCGGCTCGCGAGCCGCCTCCACCTCGCCGAGCTCGTGTTCTATTCGGTCTTTCCTGGCAGGCGGCTGCGGGCGGCCCTGGTCGCCGCCCAGCGTGACGCGGTGGACGCGGAGGCGGTCGTCAGGGCCAGCGAGCTGGACGCCTTCGGGCGTTCGCGCTACCACCGCCTGGTGTTCCAGCTGCGCGGCGAGCCGACGATGCCGACGATCGTCCTGTCGGGCCGGGGCTCCAGCGAGCTGACCGGGGCGACGGCGGCGATGACGGCCCTGGCCGTACTGGAGGGCGCGGTCGCCCCCGGCCTGCACTTCGCGGCCGACGTGCTCGATCCCGCGTGGGCCAGGGAGCGCCTGCTCGCCGCCGACGCCGTGACCGGGTTCCGGATCTTCGAGGCGGGTGCTCCGGTGGATGCGCTGGAGCCGGAGGAGGGCACGATATGACGGGGCAGACTCCGTGACCGTCACCCTGCCGCCGAAGTACGACGCGGTGGAGTTCGCGGTGCTCGACGACCCGTACCCCGGCTACCGGCGGCTGCGCGAGGCCGGGCCGCTGTGCAGGGGAGGCCCGGCGCAATGGGTGGTGACCAGGTACGCCGACGTGGCCCCGCTGGTCGGCGACGACCGGCTCGGCGCGGAGTTCGACAGGGAATACCACCGGATCGCGCTCGGCGACGGGCCCCTGGCGGACTTCTTCGGGCACGTCATGTTGAACCGCGACCCGCCCGCGCACACGGTGCTGCGCCGCCTCCTCGGCCCCGAGTTCACCACCCCGGCGGTGCGCCGGCGGCGTCGCCGCATCGACGCGCTGGTCGCCGATCTGCTCGCGCCGGTCGCCGACGGGGGCAGGTTCGACGCGGTGACGGTTCTGGCCGACAGGCTGCCGATCCGGGTGCTGGCCGAGTTCGTGGGGTTGGAAGCGGAGGACATCGACGCGGTACGCCCGCGGGCGAGGACGCTGTCGCAGGCCTTCGCCACCTACCTGGCGCAATCGGAACGAGCGGCGACGGTCGAGGCGCTGGTGTGGATGCGGGAGCTGGTGAGCGCCCGGTTCGAAGCGAGGGGAAGCGCCGCCGGCGACGACCTGATCTCCCGGCTGCGCCAGGTCGATCCGGCTGTGGCCGGCCGGCAAGCCCTGATCGACAATGTGGTGTTCCTCCTGTTCGCTGGCTTCGCGACGACGACCGACCTGCTGTCGAACGGCTGCGCCGCGCTCGCGGCCCACCCGGGCCAGATGGCGATCCTTCGCGACGACCCGGGACTGGTCCCCAGAGCCGTCGAGGAGCTGTTGAGGTTCGACGCCCCCGTCCAGGTGAAGAGCAGGCTGGTGCACCGGCCGGTCGAGATCGGCGGGCGGATGATCCGGCCGGGCCGGGTCCTCGTGCTGCACCTGGGCTCGGCCAACCACGACGAGGCCCGCTTCGAGCGGCCGGGCGAGCTGGACGTGACCCGCCATCCGAATCCGCACCTCAGCTTCGGAGGCGGAGGGATCCACCTGTGCCTCGGCGCGGCGCTCGCCCGGGCGGAGGCGGCGTCGGTGTTCACGTTCCTGGCCAGGCGCTTCGCGTCCATGGAGCCGGCCGGTCCCGCCGTACGGCGGCACACCCCGAACTTCCGCTCCTACCTCAGCGTGCCGCTTCTGGTCCACCCGTCTTGACGGGGGAAACGACCTCGGTTCCGTCGAGTTCCCCTGCGACGTACGACGCCCACATGTCACCTCGTTTGGGCTTGCCGCTGGTCGTCCGCGCGATCGATCGGCGCGGGACGTCGAGGATCACGTACGACGCGTGCTCCGTCATGCGCCGCAGCGTCGCCGCCGCAGCCGCGATCCACTCGGCGGCGGGCCGTTCGAGGAGGACCACGCCCGTCGCGCCGCCGGCCCGCGAGCCGAGTAGTACGGCCGCGCGCAGCCGCGGCACGCCTGCCTCGACCAGCGCGCTCTCGATGTCCTCCGCGAAGACCGTGCGGCCGCGGACCTTCATGGCATCGCCGAGGCGGCCGATGACGAACAGCTGCCCGTCGTCCAGGAAGCCCGCGTCGCCGGTCCACAGCACGTCGTCGCGCCATTCCGTGAGGCCCGTCGAGCCCTCGTCGGCGGGGCTCGTCGAGCCTCCGCGCCTGAAGTACCCCTCGGCCAGCGAGGCGCCGCGTATCACGATCTGCCCCAGATGCTGGTCGGGCAGCGGGTCGCCCGCTTCGTCCACGACCGTGACCTCGACGCCGTCCAGAGCGCGCCCGCACCCGACCACCCGCGGCACGTCCTCGCCCGCCGACGCCACCGGTTTGCCCAGCCGCAGTTTCTGCGGCACGACCGGAATCGTCGTGAGCTCCTCGCGCAGGGCCAGCCCGGTGACGGCGAGGGTCGCCTCCGCCAGCCCGTACGCAGGCAGGAGTGCGCGCCGATCGAATCCGAGCGGGCTCAGCAGCGCCGTGAACCGATCGAGCACGTCGATGTCGATGCGCTCCGCACCGACGATGAGGGCCCGCCAGCCGGAGAAGTCCAACCCGGTGAGGGACTCGGCCGACAACCGGCGGAGGATGTATTCGGGGCCGAAGGGCGGCATCGCGGTCATCGTGGCACCGTGCGCGCCGAAGCAGGCCAGGTAGCCGGCCGGGTCGCGGATGAACTCGGCCGGCTCCAGCAGCCACAGGTCGCGCTGGTTGGTGACAGGTGTCAGCAGGCACCCGATCAACCCCATGTCGTGGTGCACCGGCAGCCACGACGCCGTCGCGTCGCCTTCACTCATCTCCAGCCAGCTGCCGATGGCCGCCACGTTGGCGGCGAGGGCGGAGACCGGCACCCGCACACCTTTGACCCGCCCGCTCGATCCCGAGGTGAACTGCAGCAACGCCGCGCTCGCCGGCGGGCGGTCCACGCTGCCGCCGGCGGCGGCGAGCTCGGACGTGGTGCTGACCCGGCCGTCGAAGTCCAGCCGCTCCACGAGGTCGGATGCGGTGGCCACCAGGGCCGGCCGCGCGATGTCGAGGATCGCGTGGAGGTGCCGGGCGTACAGTGTGGCGTTCTGGAAGAGGTACGGCGGTGCGACCGGGCAGGGGATCGCCCCGGCGAGCATGACGGCGTAGAGCGTCGCGACGAAGTCGGGCCCGGTGGGCTCGACGATGACGACGCGGTCGTCGTGCCCGACGCCCGAGGCGGACAGCCCTCCGGCGATCCTGCGCGCCAGGCTCGCGAGGTCCGCGTACGTCCACAACTCCCACTCGCCGCCCCGCAGGAAGCGGATACCCAGGTGTGCCGCCGGCGCGTCGATCCAGGAGATGAGCGGATTGGCAATCACTTCGGGCCCTTCCTTCGTGGCGTCGGACGCAGGAGATGCTCGGGCGTTAGGGGCAGGATGTCGGATCAGCAGCGGTTCAGGCATCATGTGCGCTAAACGGTCCGCTGTCGCAAGGGCATGCCGGAGCCGGCCGAGGATGAGAACGGTGGCGAAGACTGAATGAGCAGCGAAGCCAGAGCCGATCAAGACGTTCGAGCCAGAATCCGATCGATCATCCTGCAGGTGGCGCCGAACCCCGAGGGCGTTCGCGCAAGCGAGACCAGGCTGATCGAGGACCTCGGATACCATTCGCTCGCGCTGCTCGAACTGGGCTTCACCATGGAGGACGAGTTCGATCTGCCTCCGCTCGACCAGGCCCAGGTGCAGCACATCACCACGGTCGAGGAGGTCGAGGACCTCGTTCTCGACCTGTTGCGGGCGAGCGCCGAGGGCTGAGCCAGGCGTCAGCGCAGAAACGAGTCCGAGCCCAGGTCGATGGCGTGCATGCCGTGCCTGTTCGCCATGATGGCGAACAGGCCGTCGCCATGATCGGTCCGAGCCACCAGCGTGGAGGCGACGATGCTCGTCAGCAGACCGCCGAAGGCGTACCTGCGGTAGTCGCGCCAGCAGTCGTCCACCCGCAGCTTGACGCCGTGGTCCGCCAGGGCGCGAACGTAGCGGCGTACCACGGCTCGCTCGATCGCCCGCCGCCGCGGGACGTCGAGGCTGCCGCCGAGGAAGTAGGCGAGATCGGTGGCCGCGGGCTCGTACGCGGCGGTCTGCCAGTCCAGTACGGTGATCCGGCCCTCGTCGACGACGAGGTTGTCCGCGCGGAAGTCGCCGTGGACCACCGTTCGCGGGCCGGGGCGATCACGAAGGTAGCGCTCGACCCTCGGTACGAAGAAATCGAGGAGGTCGAGGACCTGGGTGCTCAGCCGGTCGCCGAACCGGCGCAGGAAGCGGGGGTGGACGCGCTGGACCAGGGAGGCCATCCAGGCGGCGTCCGGGCCGTCGTGGCGCGGCAGCCAGGCGAGCGAGGCCGGCGCCGGGTCGCCCCACATCGGCCCGTGCAGCGCCGCGAGCTGGTCCACGGCACGCTCCACCTCGCCGGGAGCACATCCCGCTGCCTGATCGGCGACGCGGCCGTCGCCCGCGTCCTCCAGGAGCAGGGTGAACGCCCGGGTCCGCTCGTCATAGCAGGAGACGTAGCAGCGCGGGCTGCGCACCGGCAATCTGGGCGCGAGGTGCTGGTAGAAGCGCGCCTCGATCTCGTACGCACGGGTCACCTTGGCCGCCGTGCGGGTCGCGGGCGAGGCGGAGGCGAGCTTGGCGATACAGGTGGCCGGCCCGGCGCCCGCGGGCCGGTAGCTCAGCCGTACCCGGTAGGTGTCCGCCATCTGACCCGTGCCCACCGCGGTGGCGGCGACGTCGGTCACCCGGGCGGAACCGATCCATCCGGAGAGGGCCGCCGAGCACCACTGCGGGGTCATCTCCTCGATGGATCGCAGTGCTCTCACAGGACGAGGGGTAACGCGTAGAGCCCGCGCAGTCCTGCGGCGGGCTTCCACCGCAACCGGCTCGCGTCACCGCGGAAGCCGGGAAAGCGCTCGAGCAGTCGCGACAGCGCTGCCGCCCCTTCGACGCGCGCGAGCCAGGGACCCGCGCAATAGTGCGAGCCGAGGGCGAAGCCGATGTGCTGGTTGTCGGTGCGTGCCAGGTCGAGCCGGCGCGGCTCGTCGAACTCCGCCGGGTCGTTGTTCGCCGCTCCGATCAGCACCGTGACCGCCCGCCCGGCGGGAACCCGCACGCCGGCGATCTCCAGGTCCTCCGTGGCGATCCGCCAGGCAGCCTGGATCGGCGACTCGTACCTGACGAACTCCTCGATCGCCGAGGGCATCAGGTCCGGGTCGTCGGTCAGCAGCTTGCGCTGTTCCGGGAAGCGCAGCAGGGCGGCCACGGCGTTGCCGACGAGGTTGGTGATGACCTCATGCCCGGCGATCATGAGCATCATGATCAGGACGCGGAGCTGGACGTCGTCGAACTCCCCATCGCGGTGGCGCTCCAGGAGCCGGGTGATCAGGTCGTCGCCTGGCTCGGCGCGCTTGCGGTCCAACGTCTGGACGACATACGGGTCGAACTGGTGGAAGGCCACATTCATCCTCGCGATGCCGGCGCCTTTGATCAGGGGGTCGACCAGCACCAGATAGCTGTCCGACCACTCCTGGAGCTTACGAGCGTCCTGCGGCGGGAACCCGAGCAGCTCGGCGGCGACGAGGACCGGCAGCTTGGCCGAGAAGTCCTCGATGAGGTCGAACTCCTGGCGGCCGGCGGCCTCGTCGAGCAGCTTGTCCACCCAGAACTCCATCCGGGGGAGGAGCTCCGTGATCCGCCGCCTGCCGAAGTCGTGGGCGATCGCCTTGCGCATGCGCTGGTGCACCTCGTCCGGCACGGCTCCCAGCGTGTTGTCGAGCGCGTTCCTCTCGACGGGGGTGAAGCGCGCCAGGCGGAAGAACATGCGGCTGCGCAGCGAGGTGTCGAGCCCGCGGTTGCTGCTGTAGCCGCGGTCGAGGAGCGCCTCGGACGCCAGCGCATAGCTGCTGATCACGTAGGAACCGGTCACCCTGCTGTGGTAGACGGGTGCGGCCGCGCGCAGCCGGTCGAGCTGCCGATACGGATCGCGGATGTAGGCCGGGTCGTACGGGTTGTACCGGCCGGCGAGCGGACCTATCGGAAGCCGCCATTGCCGGTCCACCGCACGCTGTGCAAGTCCGAGCACAGGACGGTCCCTTCTCGGTGGTCGCGGTAGCTCCGCGTAAAGGATGGCCGCGCGCCGCGGCAGGCGGCAAACGTTCGCCCTCGGTCCTCCCGCCACATGAGGACGTGATCCTTGACCGCCGTTTTCCGGGACGGCTAACGTCCGAGGCGATCCGGGAGGCGGTCACGACGTGAAACCTGCCCCATTCGCTTACCACGCACCCACCTGCACCGAGGACGCCGTCGCCTTGCTGGCGGAACACGGCGACCAGGCCAGGCTCCTCGCCGGCGGGCAGACGCTGATGCCGCTGATGGCGAGCCGGAAGGTGCGCGGCGGGCATCTGATCGACCTGAATCGGGTGCCGGAGCTGTCCTTCGTGAGCCGAACGGACCGGTTGAGGATCGGCGCGCTGACCCGGCTGCGTCAGCTCGAGAACGACCCGGTGGTCCGTACCGCAGCGCCGCTCCTGTCCCGGGCGACGGCGCTCGCCGGGCCGGTCCAGGTGCGCAACCGGGCCACCGTGGGCGGCGCGCTGGCGTACGCGGATCCCGCCGCCGAGTTGCCCGCTGTGGCGGTCGCGCTGGGAGCCCGCGTAGAGCTGCGCGGATCGGGGGTCAGGAGCGTGCCGGCCGAGGACTTCTTCCTCGGTGCGCACCAGACCGCGTTGAGCGGTGCGGAGGTGCTCGCCGCTGTGGAGTTCCCCCCGTCCGACTCGGCGTGCGCCATCGAGAAGATCTTCCCGCGGCCCGGTCTCGCGCTGGCCGGCGCGGTGGCGGTCCTCGGCGGCGACACCTGCAGGCTCGTGCTGTTCGGCGTCGCACCGACGCCGGTGCGACCGGCGGCGGCGGAAGCGGCGCTGGCCAGGGGCGCGCCACCGGATGAGGTCGCGGACGCGGCCATGGCCGGGCTGGACCCGCACGGCACCGGTACGGCCTCCCGGCACGTGCTGGCCCGTGGCGCGGTCGCGCGGGTGGTGGCGACGGTACGAAACGAGGTGACGCATGGCTGAGCGCATTTCCGTCGAGATGACCCTGAACGGCCGGCGGCTGCGCGCCGACACGACGTCCCGTACGACGCTGGCGGACTTTCTGCGCGAGGAGTGCGGGCTCACCGCCACCCACATCGGCTGCGAGCAAGGTGTCTGCGGGGCGTGCACGGTTTCGATGGACGGCGCCACGGTCCTGTCCTGCCTGGTGCTCGCGGTGCAGGCGGACGGCGCTGAGATCCGGACCGCGGAGGGCCTCGGCGGCGGGTCGCCGCTGGCTGAGGCCCTGCACGCCGAGCACGGCATCCAGTGCGGCTACTGCACGCCCGGGATCCTGATGCGGGGCACGGAACTGCTCGGTGAGCAGGCCGCGCCGAGCGAGCAGGAGATCCGCAGCGGGCTGTGCGGGAACCTGTGCCGCTGCACCGGATATGCCACCATCGTCAAGGCGGTCGCCCGCGCTTCCTCCGCCGGCCCGGCCTCGCCACCGGCGCAGGACGAAACGGGGGCTCCGCGGCGGCGGGAGGACGAGCACCTGCTCGCCGGGCGCGGCGAGTTCGTGAACGACGTGTCCCCGCCCGGGACACTGCACGCCGCGTTCCTGCGGAGCGCCGTCGCGTCCGGGCGGATCGCGCGCGTGGAGGCAGGCGCGGCGCGGGCGCTCGACGGGGTCGTCGCGGTGTTCACAGCCGACGACCTGAACCAGCACGCCGGCTCGATGGTGCCGACACCCCTGCTGGGCACCGACGAGCCGCCCCTGCGGCCGCTGGCGGGAAACCGGGTGCACTACGCGGGGGAGCCGCTGGCCCTGGTCGTGGCGCGTGACCGCTATGTCGCCGATGACGCGCTGGAACTGATCGAGGTCGAGATCGAGCCGCAGCCCCCCGTTCTCGAGCCGGAGACCGCGGTGGACGACACCGCGGGCCTGGTGTACCCGGAGGCCGGATCGAACCTCTGCCAGGAGCTGGCCTCTCCGGTGCGGCCGAAGCTCCGGCGCGCGCTGGAAGACTCGCCGCACGTCGTGCGCGTCACCTCCCGCCAGCAGCGCCAGACCAACGCGCCGCTGGAGCCGCGGGGTGTGGTGGCCTCCTACGACCCGGACACCGGGGAACTGGTGGCGTCCATGTCGACGCAGAATCCGCACGAGGCGAAGCTGGCGATATCCAGGGTGACCGGGGTGGCGGCCGAGCGGGTGCGGGTCACCGCCCGCGATGTGGGCGGCAGCTTCGGGCTGAAGGTCTGGACCGGCCGCGACGAGCTGACGGTGGCTCTCGCCGCACGCGTGCTCGGCCGTACGCTCAAGTGGATCGAGACCCGGCAGGAGAACCTGACCGCGTCCGGCCACGCCCGGATGGACATCGGCGCCGCGACCTTCGCGCTTGACCAGGACGGACACTTCCTCGGTACCTACCTCGACCATCTCGAGGACACCGGCGCCTACCCGACCGGCGTGGTCGGGAAGGCCGGTCCGTTCGTCGGCATGATGTTCACCGGCCCCTACCGGGTTCCCCTGCACGCCTTCCGCTTCCGCTCGGTACGCACCAACACCTGCCCGCGCGGCGCCTATCGCGGGCCGTGGGCGTTCGCCACGGTCGCACGCGAGCAGATGGTGGACGAGGTGGCCCGCGCGGTCGGGCTGGATCCCCTGGAGCTGCGCCGCCGCAACATGCTCACCGCCGACGAGCTGCCCTACACCATGCCGACGCGGCTGGTCCTCGACCACGTGACCCCGGCGGAAACCCTGGAGCAGGTCGCGCGGTGGCTCGACCATCCGGGGCTTCGACGACGCCAGCGGACGCTGCTGGAGGAGGAGGGCCGCCTGATCGGCATCGGGCTCGCGATGGGTCTGGAACCGTCCAGCATCGGCACCATGGAGCCGATCGACAGGGACACCGCGCGGCTGCGGGTGGAACAGGATGGCACGGTCACCGCGTTCCTCGCGACCGGCGCGGGCGGCCAGGGCGTCGAAACGACGATGGCCCAGGTCGTGGCCGCCGAACTCGACCTCGACCTGGGCGACGTCAGGGTGGTGCAGGGCGACACAGGAGCCACGCCGTACGGCCGGGGCACCGGCGCGAGCGGCACCGCGGTGATCACCGGCAGCGCGTGCAGGGCCGCGGCCGCCGAGCTGCTGGTGACGGCGAAGCAGCTCGCGTCCGAACTCCTCGACGTCCCCGCCGACCGCGTCGAGTCGCGCCGTGGGGTGCTCGTGGACCGCCTGAACCCGGGCGTCGCACTGTCCTGGGCCCAGCTGGCCAAGGCGGCCACGGCCCAGGAGATCGCGGAAGGGCTCGGGGCGGCGCCGGGAGTGCTCGAAGCTTTCGGCCACTACAAGGCGCCCATGATGACCTGGTCCAACGCCTGCCACGGCTGCGTGGTGGAGGTCGACCGCGACCTCGGGAGGGTGCGGATCGAGCGGTACGTCGTCGCCGAGGACTGCGGAAAGATCATCAACGCGAAGGTCGTCGAGGGGCAGATCGCGGGCGGGGTGCTGCAGGGCATCGGCGGCGCGCTGTCGGAGGAGGTGCGCTACGACGCGCAGGGCCGGCCGCTGACGCTCGGGCTGGCGGAATACGTCCTTCCCACCGCGACCGAGGCGCCCCCGATCGACTTCCTGCACATCGAGACCCCCTCCCCGACGCCCGGCGGTCACAAGGGCATGGGCCAGGGCGGTGCGGCAGGCGCCCTGGCATGCGTGTTCAACGCCGTCGCCGACGCCCTGGCGCTGGTCGGCGCGCGCGTGGACCGGACACCGCTCGACCCGGAGAGAATCCTCACCGCGCTCGCAGAAGCCCGTTCCGGATCGCCGCGGCCAGCCGCTCGGCCACCATCACCGTCGTGAGATAGGGCGGTACGCCACACGGCACCGGCATCACCGAGGCGTCGGCCACCCACAGCCCGTCCACCCCGAGGACGCGCCCTTCCTCGTCCACCACGGTTCCCCGCTCGCCGGCCGGCCCCATCCGGCAGGTGCCCGAGGGGTGGTACAGCGTGCGGCAGTTCTCCCGTAGCCACTGGTCGAGGGCTCCGTCCGGCCGTGCCTGGCGGCCCTCGACGACCTCGCGGAAGGCGGGGTGATCGAGTAACTCGGCGGCGTGCAGGACGGCGTCGCGCAGCCGGTCCAGGTCGCCGCGATCGCTGAGCAGGCGAAGGTCGAGCGAGGGGTCGTCGGCAGGATCCCGGCTGCGCAGCCGTACGCTGCCGGTGGACTCGGGCCGCATGAGCGAGACCATCAGCCCGCCGGAGGCGGGGCCGACCGTCCGATCCAGAGGGAGGACCTGGATGTCGTCGGCCCGGCCCGCGCGCAACAGGCAGCAACCTGAATCGGTCTCCAGCGACCGCGCGGCGGCCGCCTCTGTCAGCCGGAAGCCCAGCATCACCGCGGGATGGTCGCTCAGCCCTGCGCCGACGCCGGGAAGCGGGGCGACGATCTCGATGCCCAGCGGGCCGAGCCGGTCCGCTGGACCGACCCCCGATCGCAGCAGGATGGCGGGGGAGTACACCGCGCCGGCGCACAGCACCACAGCCGGCGCGGACACCACCTCGCGGTGCCCCTCGGCGGCCAGTTCGACGCCGCGCACCCGGCCGGCGGAGAAGAGCACCCGCGACACCAGGTGCCGGCCGGCGACCCGCAGCCGGGGGCGGCTCCTGGCCGGTTCGAGGTGGCTGTCGTTGCTGGAGACGCGCATGCCGTCCCGGCGATGCCACGCCGCCGGGGAGATCCCGGTGCTGCCCTCCGCGTTCAGGTCGCGATGCTCGGGGTGGCCGAGTCCGACCGCGGCGGTGTACAGGGCCGTGCTGACCGGCCCGCGCCGGTCAGCGGGCACGCGAGAGATCGGCACGGGGCCGCGCGAGCCGTGGCCGGGGTGGCCGCCGAAGTCCATGTCCCGTTCGAGGCGGACGAACGCAGGCTGTACGGCCGGCCAGGACCAGCCGGCGCAGCCGGCGCGTACCCAGGCGTCGAAGTCGGCCGGCGTGCCGCGCACCGCGAGCTGGCCGTTGATCGCCGAGCTTCCGCCCGCACCCCGCCCGCACGCGTAGGCGCGCGGCGGCTGGTGCTCGGTGAGCCGGGCCAGCAGCCCAGGCCAGCGCAAGGAACGCATGGCCAGCGCCCTGCCGATGTCGGTTCCCCGCACCGCGGCAGGGGCGTCGGCGCTGCGATAGTCCGGCCCTGCCTCGACCAGCAGCACGTCCGCTGAACCTGCCTCAGAGAGCCGGGCGGCTACCACCGCACCGGCCGCTCCGGCCCCTACTACCACGACATCGGCGGCTCGCGGAACCCCGCAGTCTCCGGCTGGCACGGTGCACATCATGGCGCTCTCAGCCCTCCGCCACCAGACTGATCGTGGTAGCGAGCACTTGCTGCGCGAAGGACACGAATCATGCGTGACATCCTCGAACCGATTCTCGATTGGTACGACAGCGGTATGACCTTCGGCCTGGCGACGGTCGTCCACACGTTCCGCAGCGCACCTCGGCAGCCCGGCGCGGCGATGGCGGTCTCGGCGCAGGACGAGGTCGTCGGCAGCGTCTCAGGAGGATGCGTGGAGGGGGCCGTCTTCGAGGCCTCCAAACAGGTCATGGAGACCGGCGAGCCGTCGTACGAGGAGTACGGCTTCAGCGACGACGACGCGTTCGCGGTCGGCCTCACCTGCGGCGGAATCCTGCACGTGTACGTGGAACAGGTGAACCGGCGGATGTTCCCCGAGCTGCGCGCGGTCGCCGATTCGGTGAGGGCGCACGAACCGGTCGCCGTCGCGACCGTCGTCAACGGAGCAGGGAAGACGGGCGCGCGACGGGTGATCTGGGCGGACCGGGCCGGCGGCTCGCTCGGCTCGCCGGGACTCGACTACGCGATCGACGACGACGCCAAGGGCATGCTCGCGCAAGGTCTCACCGGTCAACGCCACTACGGGCTTGACGGCCAGCGTCGGATGGACGAGGTCTCGGTCTTCGTGCAGTCCTTCGCGCCACCGCCCCGGATGCTGGTGTTCGGCGCCATCGACTTCGCGGCGGCCGTCGCCAGGGTCGGCAAGTTCCTCGGCTATCACGTGACGGTGTGCGACGCGCGCGGGGTCTTCGCCACGGCCAAACGATTCCCGGACGCGGACGAGGTGGTGGTCCGATGGCCACACGACCATCTCAAGGAGATCACCGTCGACGAACGGACCGCGATCTGCGTTCTCACCCACGACCCGAAGTTCGACGTGCCGCTGCTCCAGGTCGCGCTGCGGACGCCGGCCGGCTACATCGGCGTGATGGGCAGCCGGCGCACGCACGACGATCGTCTTGCCAGGTTGAGAGAGGTGGGGGTCGCCGAGGAGGAGCTGGCCCGCCTGCACTCGCCGATCGGGCTCGACCTGCACGCGCGAACCCCCGAGGAGACGGCGGTGTCGATCGCCGCCGAGCTCATCCAGACGCGCTGGGGCGGTTCCGGCAGGTCGTTGTCCCGGACGCGGGGCCGTATCCACGGTCCGGCGAGCTGAGACCGGCGCGTCGATGCGCCGCCGGCCGGCACGGGAACCTCGGCGCGCGAGTGAGGAAAACTCTCAGTCAGGCACGGCGGGCCGCGCGCTCGGGCATGTTGCGCTCCCGCCATCCGATGCCGTGCCGTGTCGCACCGGCCCGCACCCTGGTCATCGCCCGTCGCAGCCGGCTCTGCTCGCCGTCCGGCGAACGCAGGTCGATCGTGACGTGAGCGACGTCCGCGAACTCCAGCAGGGTGTCGTTCATCCGCAGTGCGTCGGCGCCGACGGCGACGTCGCGTACGGGCTCAGGCGGGCCACCCGGCGCCATGAGGTAGCCGTCCGGCGGGATCCGGCCACGCGCGTCCAGATGGGTGGCCTGGAACCGGGTGCCGTCGGAAAGCCGGCCCGCGCACCACGTCCAGCCGATCCGCCACCAGTCGCGCACACCCCACGAGTGGTCCCGCTGGCCGGGGCCGTCCAGCGGGAACGACCGTCCATCGAGGGTCACCTCGCCGACCGCCCAGCCCGGCTGCTCCATCCTGCTGCCACGCGCGTAGCAGTACTCGGGAGCCTGCTCCCGCCAGGTGACATCCAGCCCGAACCCGTCGCCGCCCGCGGCGATGCGCCAGCCGCCCGCGGCCGGCTCGGCCACGAACCGGAGCGCAGGGGACGCCGCCTCCCAGGGGACGTCCCTGCGGGTGGGCAAGGGGAGATCCAGCGCGTACCCGGTCGCGTGCGCGCCGGCCACCACGTAGGCCCAGTACCAGCGCCGGCCCAGACGGGGATAGTCCCCGACCCGGACGAAGCCGCCGGCGGAACCGTCCACCGCGGCGAAGTCGAAATACCACGACTCGCCCCACAGGCGGTCGGTGCCGGGCCGGTGCACGCCGGCCGGGGCCGCACCTACAGCGTTCTGCTCGGAGTCCATGTCCCCCACACGGTAGAGGAGCCTCGCCGGCCAGGGGTGGTTGGAAGCGCGGCCGTTGTGGAGGGCGGCCGATCCTGCTGAAATTCGACCGTGAATGACGGCAGCCTGAGGCCCCTGGGCGAGGCGTCCGGGCATGCCACGTGGTTGGTCTGCTGTCCGCATGCCGGCGGGACGGCCGCGTACTTCCGGGACTGGCCGCGCCGGTTCCCTCCCACGATCCAGGTTGTGCCGGTGCAGTACCCCGGGCACGGGGACCGCCTCGACGAGCCGTGCGTGAGCGACGTCCACGAGCTGAGTGCGATGATCGCCGACGAGGTGGCCGGCCGGCCAGAGGTGATCGTGTTCGGGCACAGCTTCGGCGCCGCTGTCGCTTTCGAGCTGGCGGTACGGCTTGCCGGCGCGGGATCGCCACCACAGGCCGTGCTGATCTCCGCCCGGGAGGCGCCACACCACCAGCGCGTCAGCCCGCCGCGCACCGACGCGGCGATCTGGGAGGAGATGGTCCGGCTGGGCGGGACGCCGACCGAGATCGCGGCCGATCCCGACTGGCGCGAGCTGCTGACCCCTCAGTTCCGCGCCGACTTCCGCGCCGACGCCTCCTACCGGCCCAGCCGTACCCGCCTGCCCTGCCCGGTCACGGTCATGCTGGGCCGGGACGACGAGGATCTGTCGCGCGCTTCGATCGACGCCTGGCAGGAGTACACCGCGTCGGAGTTCGCCGTCCGGGTGTTTCCCGGAGGGCACTTCTATCTGGCCGATCACGTCGGCGACATCGCGGCCGAGGTCGTGCGGCACGCGTCGGCGGCCACCCCTCCCCGGCGTCCCGGCGCACGGTCGTCCACCTTCGAGGCCTCCCGTGATTGACACCGCCGGCCTGACCATGCGGGAGCTGCGCGAGATCGACCTTCTCGATCCGAGCACCTTCGTCGACTACGACCTGACGTCGCTGTGGCGGACGATGCGCCGCGAGGCGCCGGTGTACCGTCACCCGCGTGGTTTCTGGGTGCTGACCCGCTACGCGGACGTGGTCTCCGTCTACAAGGATTCCACCCGGTTCGGCTCCGACGGCGGCAACGTGCTCTCGACGCTGACGGCGGGTGGCGACTCGGCCGCCGGCTCCATGCTGGCGGTGACCGACGGCGCGGGCCACCGGCGCATGCGTGCGGCACTGGTCGACGCACTGCGGCCCAGGACGATGAGCGCCCTGGCGGAAAGGCTCAGAACCCGTGCGCTTGAGCTGGTGCGGAGGATGGCCTCCGGCGAGCCCTTCGACTTCGCCGCCGAGGTCGCCGAGCGGCTGTCGATGGGCACGATCTGCGATCTGATGGGTGTCCCCGAGGGTGATCGCGCCCAGTTGCTGGAATGGAACAAAGAGGCGTTGAGCTCGGACACGCGGGGAGCCACCGAGTCGGACGCGCTGCTGGCCCGTGCCGAGATCCTGACGTACCTGACCGAGGTGGTCCAGGAGCGGCGGGAGAGCGCCGGGACCGATGTGGTGAGCGAGTTGATCGCCCACCGGCCCGACGACGGAAGGCCGCTGACCGACGAGGAGATCGTCTACAACTGCTACAGCCTGCTGATCGGGGGAGACGAGTCCAGCCGGATGTCCGCCATCTGCGGGGTGCTCGCCTTCTGCGCGCGGCCGGACGCATGGCGTCGTGTGCGTGCGGGTGACGTGAGCATCGAGTCGACGGTCGAGGAAGTCCTGCGCTGGGCCACGCCTGCCATGCACGTCGGGCGGCGGGCCAGACGAGCTGTCGACTTCCGCGGGCAACGGATCGACGAGGGCGACATCGTGACACTGTGGAACATCTCCGCCAATCGCGATGAGACGGTCTTCCAGGCGCCGGACACCTTCGACCCCGCACGGCAGCCGAACCGCCATCTCGCGTTCGGGTACGGACCACACTTCTGCGTCGGTGCCCAGCTCGGCAGGCTCGAACTCGGGATCCTGCTGGAGGCGCTGCGGGCGTCGGTCGAGGAGATGGTGCTCGCCCGGGAGCCGAAGCGGGTCTACTCGAACTTCCTGTTCGGCTACAGCGCGCTGCCCGTGGTGTTCTCCTGACAGCCATCGCAGGAGTGCAGGAACCCCGTTACCAGGCGCATGAAGGTGGCATGGTCACCCCGGTGGATCTCGTGTCCGCAGCCGGCGACGTCGTTCGCGCTGGAGCCGTGGGGGAGATGCTTCAGGGCGAGCTGCCAGTCCACATCGCTCAGCATGCCTCCGCGCCCGGGACTCCCGCGCAGGACCAGCGCGGGTTCCGCCAACCGCGCCAGGAGGGGAAGGAGCGGGCCGGCGGCGGCGCCGTCGTCGATCGTGCTGAGGTAGACGTCCGGATCGGCGCTGTAGACGTTCTCCAGCAGGCTCCGGCGATCGACGACGTGCCAGTCGCGGCACACCAGCTCCACCCATTTCTCCGCGTACTCCCGAGGGCTGCGCATCAGGCGCAGGAAATCCTGGACGACCGGCTGGGAGCGCGTGGAGGCCATGTCGGGGGGCAGCTCTTCGAGGACGAGGCCGCTGAGGGCGGGAGGAACCCGATCGCTCAGGGCGCCTGTCGCCAGCGCGAGAGCGATCGCGGCACCCCAGCAGTGCCCGATCAGCAGGGGTGCGCGGATGCTCAGGGCATCGATGAAGTCATGCAGGTCGGCGGCCGCGTCGTGCAGGCCGTACGAGCCGACGGGCGGTTTGACGCTGGATCCGTTGCCGCGCAGGTCGAGGGCGAACACGTCCATGTCCGCAGCGTTCAGCGCCGGTGCGACCCTGGACCACGTCGCCCAGGTGCCGCCGTTGCCGTGCACCAGGATCGCGGTGGGAGCGCCGATGTCCCGTGCCCATCTGCGGTAGTGGAACCGGCCGGCGGGCAGGTCCACGTAGTGAGAGCTCCCTGATGCGGCCGCGGCGCCGATGTCCTGATTCATCTACCGGCTCGCGATCAGGTGGGACGGCTTACGGCAGGCCGCCTCCCCGGGCTGCGCCGGCGCGGCCACCGTTCGAGCGAACCAGCTCCGCGATGCTGCGGATGTCGTGGAAATTCGTCGCATTGAGCTGCTCCGGCGGGATCGGTGAACCAAGCTCGTCCTGAATAAAGGCTACGAGCCTGGCCGTCTTGAACGAATCGAGCACGCCCCACGCGAGCAGCGGGGTGTCGTCGGTCAGCTCGCCCGCGGGATCACCATCGAGAAACTGGGTGCGGATGAACACGAGGAGGTCGGACACTATCTGGTCGTCGGCCACCTTTCCTCCCTTCCTGCTGTCTCCCCGCCGGCGGGGTCGTGATGGGCTCCACGGCCGAGCGCGGCCCGGTCGACCTTTCCGTTCCCGGTGCGCGGGAGCCCGGTGACCAAGTGGATCCGGTCGGCGATCATGTACGGGGGGAGGCGCCCGGCGCTGTGCCGCTTGAGCGCCAGCAACCCGGGAGCCCGGCCTGCCACGGGCACCACGAACGCCTCAAGCCGCGCGTCCGGGCCGTCACCGACCACGACGACCGCGGCTTCGTCGACATCGGCGTGGGCGGTCAGCGCCGACTCGACGTCACCCAGCTCCACCCGGTGCCCGCGCACCTTCACCATGAGGTCGCGCCGGCCGACGTAGTCGAAGGCGCCTCCCGGCAGCACCCGGACGATGTCACCCGTGGGATAAGGCCCACGCTGCGGTTCGCGTCCCCAGTAGCCGAGCATCACGCTCGGCCCGTCGACCCACAGCTCGCCCTCCTCGCCCGGCCGGGCGCGGCCGCCGTCGGCTCTGACGGCCCAGAGCGTGTCGCCGCTGGCCGCGACGCCGATGGGCGCAGGGCGGTCACGTTCCAGGTCCGCGGGCTCGACCTGGTGACAGGCGCACACGTTGGTCTCGGTCGGGCCGTACAGGTTGAGCAGCCGCGCGGGGCTCCACGCGGCCAGCCGGCGTACCTGGGTGATGGGAAAGGGCTCGCCGGCGAACAGCAGGGCGCGCAGCGTGCTCGGCGCCGGCCGATCCAGCAGGCCGCCTTCGCGGATCATCAGGGTCAGCGCCGACGGAACCGAGTACCACACGCTTATCCGCTGCTCATGCAGCAGCTCGACCAGGCGTTTCGGCGAATAGGCCAGTTCGCTGGGGACGAGATGGACCATGGCGCCGCTCGTGAACGCGGCGTAGAGGTCCAGGACCGACAGGTCGAAGGCCAGTCCCGCGTGGTTGGCGAACCGGTCGGCAGGCGCGGCGGCCAGTTCGGCCGCCGCCCAGTCCACGAACGCCCGGGCGTTGCGATGGCTGATGCACACGCCCTTCGGCACGCCGGTGGAACCGGAGGTGTAGAGGATGAAGGCCAGGTCGTCGCCGTCAGCAGGCTCGTTGACGGGATCCGCGCCGCCCGGCATCGCCCCGGTGACATCCAGGCGGCGGGGGGCAGGGCCGTACTCGCCGGACAGCAGCGACAGCCGCGGCCCGTCGCCGCACACCAGCCGCGCGCCGGAGTCACGCACCACGGCGGCACAGCGGGCGACCGGGACGGCCGGGTCCACCGGCACGTACGCGGCGCCCAGCCGGAGCACGGCCTGCATGGCCGCCACCACGTGCGGCGACTTCTCCGCCCAGATGACCACGCGATCGCCCCGGGCGACGCCGGCTTCGCGCAGCCTGGCGGCGAGGGCGTTGGCCCGGCGCTCGAGGTCGGCGTAGAGCAGCACGCCGTCGGCACCGGCCACGGCGGGCCGCTCCGGGTACCGGGCCGCCGCATCGATGGCCAGCTGGTGCAGGGTCATAGCCCGGCTCCATTGGCGATGATCTCCCGCTGGATATCGCTGGTCCCGGAGAAGATGACGCTGGGCACCGAGTCGCGCAGTTGTCCCTCGCTCCCGGTGCCCGCGAGGTAACCGAGGCCGCCGAAGATCTGGATGGCGTCCAGGCTGTTGGCCACCGTCGCCTCCGAGACAGCGAGCTTGGACAGCGCGGTCGCCTGTGTGTCCGGTCTGCCCTGGTCCAGGAGCCAGCAGGCCCGGTAGAGGAGCAGCCTCGCCGACTCCAGCCGCTGGGTCATCGTGGCGATCCGGTGCGAGACCGCCTGGAAAGCGCCGATGGGCCGGCCGAACTGCCGGCGCCGCTTCGCGTGGGCCACGCAGTCGTCGAGCTGGCGGCGCATCTGGCCCAGGTAGATGGCGAACAGGCAGTTCCGTTCCCAGGTCATCGAGTGTTTGAAGATCGTGTGGCCTTGGCCCTCAGCGCCGAGCCGGTATCGCACCGGCACCCGGCATCCGGAGAACTCCACCCGCCCCGCCGGGCAGGCATGCAGGCCCATCTTGGTGAACGGTTCGCCGACCTTGATGCCAGGCAGATGCCTGGGCACCGCCAAAGCGGTCTGGCCCAGGAAACCGGCTTCCCGATCGGAGGTCCCGTAGACGACGAACACATCGGCGGCCGAGGCGTTGCTGACGAAGGACTTCACGCCGTCCAGCACGTACTCGTCGCCGTCACGGACGATCGTGGCACCCAGCTTCCCGACGTCCGATCCGGCCCCGTCCTCGGTCATCGCGTTCGCGGCGACCAGCGCGCCGCCGGCCATGCCTTCGAGCAACTCGGCGCGCAGGGGGTCGGCGCCGTAGTCACGCACAGGGACCGCGCAGGCCAGCAGGTGGGCGCTGGCGGCGAAGGCCAGGCCCGTATCGGCTCCGCCCTCGGTGAAGGCCTCCAGGCACAGCGCGGTGTCCAAGGCGCCCAGGCCGCCGCCGCCGTACTCGGCCGGCAGGCACAGACCCGTCACGCCGAGGCCGGCGGTCGCCGACCATTCGGCGCGGGAGAACGGCACGCGCGGTTCCGCCAGGCCCGGACCCTGCCCGCGGACGCCCGCGAGTACCTCCTCATAGCGCCTGCGCTGTGCTTCGCTGAGGTCGAAATCCATGCTTGCACCATCTCGTCAGAGGCGAAGAAGGGCACGGTGGCCGACAAGACGTTGGCAATGTGACACAGGGGCCACCGTCTGTCGAGCGTGTCGGCGCATACCTAGGTCGGATCAGCGGCGGCGTGCCATGATGGGTCCGCAGGATCGGGCTCTAAGGAGGGCAAGGTTGTCCGAGCGATCGAGAACCCCAGCCGAAGATCCTCTCAGCGGCCGCCCCCTGACCAGTCACGAACGGCAGGCGGGAGAGCCGTGGGACGCGTCCTACCACGACGGCCCCGCGCCGTGGGACATCGGCGGGCCGCAGCCGGCGATCGTCCGTCTGGCGGCCGAGGGTGCGATCACCGGAACGGTGCTCGACGCGGGCTGTGGGAGCGGCGACAACGCCCTCCACGTCGCCTCGCTGGGTCTGAAGGTCCTGGGCGTGGACGTGGCCGTGACGGCCCTGGAGATCGCCAGGGGCAAGGCGCGCGAGCGCGGGATCGAGGCCGAGTTCGCCGCGGCCGACGCGCTCCGCCTCGAGACGTTGGGCCGCCAGTTCGAGACGGTGCTGGACTGCGGCCTTTTCCACGCCTTCGACGACAAAGAGCGGCTGGAGTACGTCGCAGGTCTGGCGTCGGTGACCGCGCCCGGCGGAACCCTGTACGTGTTGTGCTTCGGCGACCATGGCCAGGAGCCCGGCCCGCACCCCGTCAGCAGGGAAGAGCTGAGAGCGGCGTTCGGTCTCGGGTGGGATGTCATCGCGATCGAACCGGACCTGGTCCAGACCAGACAGCAACCTGACGGTGCGCCGGCCTGGCTCGCCACGATCAAGCGCGCCTAGGCGCTCGGGCCCGCCGGCGACGAGAGAATCAAGGGTGATCACGATGGGAACCTCAGAGTCCTGGCACCGGCCGACCGTCACGCCGCGAATCATCACCGGCGACCCGGCGGGGCTCGTCGGGTTCATCCGGCAGGTGTTCGGCGCCCAGGGCGAGGTCGAGGGCGATCGCCCGGTGGAGATGCGCCTGGGCGACTCCCTCGTCATGGTCAGCGATGGCGGGGGAGTGCACGCGGCCGCGCCGGCCTTCCTCATGGTCTACGTCGACGACACCGACGCCGTCTTCGCCCGCGCCGTAGCGGCAGGGGCCGGCGTGCAGGAGAAGCCCGAGGACATGCCGTGGGGCGACCGGCGCGCGACCGTCCGGGACAGCTGGGGCAATACGTGGCAGATCGCCACGTCACGGTCCCAGATTCCCGCCGACGTCTGAAGATTCCCGCCGACGATCACCACAGGCTGCCGGAACGAGCCTCGGCGCGCTGGGTGATCGTCTGGGGTCACGCCTGGAACGTGACCGGCAGCGAGGCGAAGCTGCGCACCGTCGTCGTGGGGAGCCGGATCGGGGTGCCGGTCAACCGCAGCGGTGCGGGTGCGTCATGCAGGGCACGAGCCAGCTCCCCGAGGGCGAGCTGCCCGAACAGCGACCCGAGGCACGAGTGCGGCCCCCACCCGAACGACAGGTGCCTGTTCGGGGCGCGGTCGAGCACGAGCTCCTGAGGCCGCGGGAACTGATCCGGATCGCGGTTCGCGGCGCCGAGCACGATGAAGACCGGGTCGCCCTCCTTGACCGTGACACCGCGCACCTCGGTCGTGCGCTTGGCGATCCTGCTCGTGGCCTGCGACGGTCCGTCGAACCGCAGGAACTCCTCGATTCCCGAGCCCAACAGGCGCGAGTCGCGGAGTTGGTCGAAGACGTCGGGCCGCTCCATGAGCATGAAGGCGAAGCTTCCGGAAGAGGCGAAGATCGTCCCGAAGCTGCCGATGAACAGCAGGCCGATGAGGTTCTTGACCACGCCCACGTGGACGCCCATCTCCTCGGCCCGGTTCTTGAGGGTCAGGACCGTGCCATGGGTTTGCGGCGAGCCGAGCCACCCGTCGATGAGGCCGCCGAACGCCTCACGGACCCGGCGCTCCGCCTCCGGGTCGTCGCCGGCGAGGTCCGCGTCGAACTTGCGGGCCATGCCCTCGACGATCGTCTTGAAGACCTGGGGGTCGGGTTCGGTGACCCCGAGGAAGTCGGCCGTGATCGTGCCGGAGAGCCGCGCGCCCACCTCGATCATCCAGTCGAACGACGGTCGTGACGCGACGCCCTCGAAGATCCGGTCGATGCTCGCCCGGACGCTGCGGCCGATCTGCTCGAGGTCCTGGGCATGAATCGAGCCGGTGACGAGCCGCCTCAGCTCGCTCACCGCCTTGCGATCGAGGGCCTGGACGCTCTCCTCGGACTCCGTGGAGACCTCGCTGACCCGGCGGGGGTCTCGAACGAACCGCTCGGAGTCCATGAGGATCTCCCGGCAGTCGTCGTAGCGGGTGACGACCCAGGCGCCCACCTTCTCGTCCCAGAAGACGGGGTGCTTGGCCTGGAGTTCCGCGTACACAGGGTAGGGGTTCTCCAGCATGGCCGGGCTGAGCGGGTCGAAGTCCGGAGCGGAACTCATGGGTTGGCCTGCCTTTCGGTGACTTCCGGGTCGTTGCTGGGTTCGCGCTTCCCGACGGGGTCAGCGGACGGAGATCCTCACCCGCGTCGGGCCCCGCCGGTTCAGCAGGCTGTTCCACGTCGGCTCCTCGACGAGCTCGAGGCCCGGGAAGCGGCGGACCATCCGGCCGAAGGTGAGCTGGCCGTGGAGGCGGGCGAGCGCGGAGCCGAAGCACGTGTGGATGCCGCGGGCGAAAGAAAGGTGCTCGTTGGCGCGGTTCCGCCGCAGGTCGAGATCGTCGGCGGTCGGTCCCCACCTGTTCTGGTCGTGGTTCGCCGACGCGAGGGACATGACGATGGCCGTGCCGGCCTCGATGGTCTTGCCGTGCAGTTCGACGTCCTGCAGGGGGTAGCGCCCTGTGAGCTGGAGAGGCGCCTCGTAGCGCAGCATCTCCTCCACGGTGTTGCGGTCGAGCGAGGGGTCACCGCGCAGCTCGGCGGCCTGCTCGGGATGGCGCGCGAGAGCCAAGGCCCCGAATGCGAGCAGGCTCGCGGTCGGTTCAGGGGCGGAGACGTGGAGCAGCATGACGTGGCTGATGAGTTCGTCGTCGGTGAAGGCGTCGGTGGCGCTGAGCAGCCTGGACAGGACGTCGTCACCCGGGTGGGCGCGTTTGTGGGCACAGACGTCCTGGAGGTACTCCCGCATCTCGTCTCTGGAACGGACGATCGCGCGGGTGACCTCCGGGCTCGCCACCGGCTCTGTGAGGTTGACGATGTCCGAGACCCAGGCGTGGACCTGGGCCCGGTCCGCCTCAGGCATCCCGAGGAGCTCGAAGATGGCCTGGAACGGGATCGGGATCGCGACGTCGCCGAGGAAGTCCACCTCGCCCTTGTCCTCGAGCAGGTCGAGGTGCTCGTCGACGAGCTGGGTGAGGCGGGGGCGGTACGCCTCGATGCGGGTGGGGGTGAGCCCATGGGACAGATGCTTACGCCACCTCGTGTGCTCCGGGGGGTCACGGAAGAGGATGACGGCGAAGTCGTCGTACGCCAGGTCCTGCTCGGGGCCGCGCTTGAGGTTGCGGTGGTCGACGCTGAACCCGTCCCGGTCGTGCAGGATGGCGTCGATGTCGTCATAACGCGTGAGCAGCCACACGCCGTCGGCTGCGGTGATCTGGTGGCACGGGTCCGCCTCCCGCAGCTCCTTGAAGAACGGGTAGGGGTTGGCGACGAACGCGGGGTCGAACGGGTTGTAGACGACCGTCATCGTGGACCCCCCACCTTGTCGGCGTTGCGGGGCAGGCCCGCCGCCGCCAGATCGTCGACATAGCGGACGACGTCGCTCTGCGGATGGATGCGGTCGAGCGAGGGGATGAGCTCCTTGGCGATCTCGGCGGTGATGTCCGGGTTGATACGCAGGATCTGCTGGGTCAGCTCGTGGGCGTACTTCTTGTCCCCTTCGCGCTGGTGATAGGCGGCCAGCCCGATCCGGACCAGGATGTTGTCGTCGTTCTCCCGGCGGACCTTCTCCAGCAGTTCGTACGCCTCGGTCTTACGGCCTGCGCCGATGTTGATGTAGGCGAGCGCCATCAGCAGTCCATGCGGCGGAAAGGGATCCAGGCGCAGCGCCCGGCGGATGGACCGGCTGGCCTCGAGGCGTTGATGTCCCATGGTGAGCGCGACGCCGCGCATCGCATGCGGCCAGGTGATGCACGGGTCCGCGGCGATGGAGCGGTCCTCGTGCTTGACCGCCTCCCGCCAGTTGCCCCGCACGAGCTGGACGACGCCGAGGATGCCGTGTCCCACCCCGGAGTCAGGGTCGAGTTCGACGCCCCTGGAGGCGAGCTCCCACGCGCGGTCGAGGTGGCTGTCGTCGAGGCTCCAGCCTTGGGTGTGCTCCTGGGTGTAGGTCCCGGCGAGCAGGCCGTAGGCGCTCGCGAGCTCCGGGTCGTCGTCGATGGCGCCCTGGAACAGGGCGCGGGCGGCGAGGAGGTCTTTATGGTGTAGCTGACGCATGTGGTAGTAGCCCCGCCACACCGCCTCGACGGAGCGGATGCTGTTCGGCGGCCTGGTCAACCGGTCCAGCTCGGCCGACTCCAGCTCGAAGCCGACAGCCCCGAGGATCCTCTCGACGATCTCGACCTGGACCGCGTGCATGTCCGTGAGCCCGCACTCGAACGACGCCGACCAGAGGGTGGTGCCTGGGGCGGCCTCGATGAGCTCCGCGTCGATCCCGAGCCGGTCCTCGCTGCGCGCCACCGACCCGCGCAGGATGTAGCGGACACCCAGTTCGGTGCCGATCCTGGTGGGATCGGGCTTGGTGCCCTTCAAGGAGAAGGCGCTGTCGGCGGAGATGACGAACACGGCGTTGCTGCTTCGCGCGATGCTGTTGGTCAGGTCCTGCGTCACGCCGTCGGTGAGGTACTCGTCGTCGGTGCTCGCGGTCGCGAACGGCAGGACGACGATGGACGGGCCTTTGTCCGGCGGCGCGGGGTTCTTCGGCGGCTTGCTGATCCCCAGGGCGTCGATCACGAGGCCGCGAAGGTATGGGCGGAAGTCCCACCACATTCTGGTCATGAGCTCACCCTCAGTCGTCGGGGAAAGAAGCTCGTCCGCATGGCTTTCGCCGCTTCATGGTTATCGCGGCGCTTGTTCGGCCACAACAGCGGTGGAATGCGCGCGCGAGCCGGTCGCGGGCGGGGCGTCCACGCCCGGCCGGTCGGCCCGGGCGGACGCCTTGCCGCAGAACGGGTTTCGTATCAGGATCTCTTGCATCCGCAGCGAGGGAGATCAAGATGCCCGACGGTGTCAGCACGGCTGGTCGGCCCCACATCGACATCACATCGATCCAGCGGTTGGCCGAACTGGCCGACTACATCGTGCCCTTCGCGATCCGGGCGGTCTGCACGCTCGGCGTGGCCGATCACCTCGTCGAGGGACCGCTGCCGATCCCCGACCTCGCCAAGCGTTGCGGCGCGGAACCCGATGCGCTGACCCGCGTTCTTCGCGCGCTGGCCGGCAAGGGCATCTTCACCGAGTCCGAGCCGGGCGTCTTCGGCCTGACCCCGCTGGCCCAGGTGCTGCGCAGTGATCATCCCGTTTCGTTGCGCGACGCCTATCCGCTGCTCGTCGGCGATCTGCAGGCCTGGGCGCACTTCGACTACACCTTGCGCACGGGGCGTTCGTCATTCGAGTACGTCCACGGGATGGGCTACTGGGAGTACATGGCCGAGCACCCCGAGGAGAGCAAGCGGTTCGACGGCTCTCAGGCGGCCGGGACCCGGATGGAAGTGCGCACGGTGATGACGGCCTACGACGCGTGGGCGGGGCTGACCTCGGTGGTCGACGTCGGCGGCGGCAACGGGACGTTCCTGATCGGCCTCCTGAGCCGGCTGCGCCATCTGCGTGGCACGCTGTTCGACCAACCGCACGTCGTGGCCGCCGCGCCCGACCTGCTGCGCGAAGCCGGGCTGGCTGATCGGTGCACCGTCGTGGGCGGCAGCTTCTTCGACGGGGTACCGGCCGGTGCCGACGCCTACCTGCTCAAGCGCGTGTTGTGGTCCTGGGGGGACGACCGGGCCCACCAGCTGCTCAGCGAGATACGCGCGGCGATGCGCGAAGACAGCAGGTTGCTGCTGCACGAGCCGGTCGCCGCCCCCGGCGACAGCGACGAGGTCGGCAAGGCCTACGACCTGATCCTGCTGGCGATGGGTGGTGGCTGCGCCCGCACCGAGGAGCAGCTCCGCGTGCTGCTCGGCGGCGCCGGGTTGCGCATCTCCAGGGTGATCCCGACGCCGATGTTCCCGCTGGTCGAAGTCGTTCCGGCGACCTGACCACGTCACGTCCTGTTCGGACCCGAGCCCGCCTTGGTGATGAATTCCGCGCGCAGACGCTGCTTGTCGATCTTGCCGACGGTTGTGCGCGGCAGCGCGGTCACGGCCTCGACCCGGTCGGGAAGCTTGTACGGCGCGACACCGTGCGAGGTGAGGAACGAGCGAACCTCGGGCAACGAGGGCACCGCGCCATCGCACACGGCGAAGACGCACGGGACCTCCCCCATCAACTCGTGCGGCACTCCGACCACGACCACCTGGCGGAAGGCGGGGTGCAGGCCGAGGACGTCCTCCAGCTCCGCCGCGACGATCTTCTCGCCACCCTTGTTGATGACGTCCTTCAACCGGCCCTCGACGACCATGTTCCCGTCCGGGGTGATCCGTACCAGGTCGCCGGTGCGCAGAAAGCCGTCGGTGGTGAACGCCCGGGAGTTGACCTCGCCGGCCCGGTAGTAGCCGCGGATGGTGTACGGCCCGCGCGTGAGCAGCTCGCCCACCTCACCACGCGCAACCTCGGCATCGGTCTCGTCGACCACCTTGATCTCGTCGGCCGCCGCCATGGGGCGGCCCTGCGTCCCGATCACGACGTCGTACGGGTCGTCGAGGCGGGTATAGGTGAGCAGCCCCTCCGCCATCCCGAACCAGTGCGTCAGCCTCGCCCCCATCTCGGTCATGATGCTGCCCGCCAGGTCCGGCGACATGTGCGCGCTGCCGACCTGGATCACCAGGCGGGACATGTCGACGTCGAAGAACTCCCTGGCCTCCCGCCACACCTGGACCATCGGCGGCATCAGTGTCGTCAGGGTCACCCGCTCCGTCTCCAGCAGGTCGAAGACGACGTCCGGGCTGGGGTTGCGGGGCAGGACGACCTTGCCGCCGACCGCCAGCGTGCCCAGCAGGCCAGGACAGCCGAGCGCCGCGTTGTGCGCGATGGGCAGGGAGGCCAGATAACAGCCGTGCTGGTCCGTCCCGGTCGCCGCCGCGCTGGCACGAAGCTGATAGGCGTAGTCGTCGTGGGTGCGCGGAATCAGCTTGGGCAGGCCGGTGGTGCCACCTGACAGCAGGAAGAACGCGACGGCCGAGGGGTCAGGCCCCTGCATGGGCACCGGCTCGGCCAGCACGTCGTCGAATCCGAGGAACTCGGCGGGCTCGCCGACCACGATGACGTGCCGTACCGAGGAGACCTCCTTCTGGACTTCGCGTGCGAGGTCGGTGTAGGAGAAGCCCTGGTACTCGTCGGCCACGACGAGGCCGACCGCTGCCGAGACCTCGGCCAGGTAGCTGATCTCCCTGCGCCGGTGGCCGGGCAGCCCGTAGACCGGAATGGCGCCCAGCCGGTAGCAGCCGACGCTGACGGCGACGAAGGCGGCGATGTTCGGCAGTTGGACGACGATCCTGTCGCCACGCTCGATGCCGAGCCGCGCCAACCCGGCCGCGAACCTGTCGGCCTGACGGTCGAGTTCCGCATAGGACCATCGCCTGGCCGCCGGATCGACGACAGCGATGCGGTCGCTCTGGTTCCAGGGCCGGAGCAGGTCTCCCAGGACCTCGCCGCGCCAGTAGCCCTCGGCCCGGTAGCGCTCGGCGAACTCCGGGGGATATCCGGCCACACCCGACATCGGCACCTCAGTTCCCTTCGTTAGGAGGAGTCAAATCCCCAGGTAAGCCGTGAGCCGGCGGACACCCTCGATCGTGGAGTCCCGTTCCGCGCACAGCGAGATCCGCGCCAGGCGGTCCGCCATCGGGTGTCCAGCCGGCAGGAAACCCCGGCCGGGGGCGATGCCGACGTCGATGTCGGCCAGCGTTCGCTTACTGAACTCGTACGTGTCGTCGACGAAGGCGCCCAGGTCGAGCAGGGCGTACCAGCCGCCGGCCGGAGCCACGGGCACGAGCTTGTTGCCGAGCAGGTTCACGACCGAGTCTCTGGTCTGGCGCACATACTCGCGGTGCGCGGCCAGATGGCCCGTCGCGCCGAGCGCGGCCAGCCCGGCGTACTGCACCGGCGTGCTCGGAGCCACCAGGGTCGCCTCCTGAATCCGGGCCAGGAGCGCGGCGCGATCGTCGTTCGGGGCGGTGGCGTAGCCGAGACGGCAGCCGGTCATCGAGTAGCCCTTGGAGAACGTGTGCACCGAGAAGACCACCCGGTCCTCCGGCGGCAGCTCCAGGTCGAGGTTGGCCATCCGGCTCGGCTCACCGTCGTACACGAAGTCCTCGTACGCCTCGTCGCTGATGACCACGACCCTTCTGCGTACCGCCCAGTCATGGAGTTCGCGAAGCTCCTCGGCGGACCAGACCCGTCCTGAGGGGTTGCTCGGCGAGTTCACCAGGACCGCCACCACGCGGTCGCTCGCGCAGGATTCCAGGGCGTCCGCGATGGACCGGCCGTCGTCGCCGAAGGGGGCGAAACAGGCCGTCATGCCGGTCATCGCCACCTGCTGAAAGTGCATCGGCCAGTGCAGCTCCGACAGCACCACCTGCCCGCCGTCCACGGCGCTGGACTGCAGGATCGCGCTGATCGCCTGGCACGAGCCCGGGGTGACGAAGACGCGGTCCGCCGGCGGCCGGCCGTTCCCGGCCAGTCGCTCCGCGAGCGCGTCATGCAGCGCGCCCAGCCCGCGCGCGTCCAGGTACGCGGTGTGGCCGTCGCGGAGCGCCCTGCAGTACCCCTCGACCGCCTCCTGCGGCATGCGGATGTGCGGCTCACCCACGTGCAGGGCGATGACCGGCCGCGGATGCGCGCCGACCAGCCGGTGGATCTCGTGGAGGCAGGAGAGCGGAATGCTCCTGCTCCGCTCCGCCCCGGACCACGGGCTCTCGCCGATCAGCATGACCGGCCCCCGTCCACCACGAGCAGCGTGCCGGTCATCCACGATCCGGCCGGGCCGAGCAGCATCCGGATCCACGGAACCACATCCTCCGGCCTGCCCATCCGTCCGAGCGGAGTAGTGCGGATCATTTCCTCTCTCAACCTCCTGGTCGCGTTCTCGTCCAGACCGAGGTCCTCGTACATCTCGGTGTCGATGGCTCCTGGCAGCACGGCGTTGACCCGGATCTCGGGGGCCAGCTCACGCGCCAGAGACCGGGTGAGGTGATGCAGGGCCGCCTTCGTCGCGCCGTAGAAGGATCGGTCGGGTACGGCCAGCAGCCCACCGATGGAGCCCACGTTGACGACGACGCCGCCGGCGCTGCGCAGCAGCGGCGCCGCCTGCCTGATCAGCGCGGCGGGACCGGCCACGTTCGTCGTGAACAGCCGGACGAAGGTGTCGACCCCGGTCGATTCCAGCGGGCCGAAGGTGGCCACGGCCGCATTGTTGACGAGCATGTCGACGCCGCCGAAACGGTCTCGAGCCGCGGCGACGACGCGGGCCGCCGAGCCGGGATCCGACAGGTCGGCCGGCACCGCCAGGACGTCGTCCGGTGCGGCGCCGGCCTCGACGCATTCCACGCGGGTGGCGTCGAGCCGCTGCGCACGCCGTCCGACGAGAACCAGGCAGTTCTTGTCGGCGGCGAGGCTGATGGCCAGGCAGCGGCCGAGACCGGTCCCCGCGCCGGTCACGATGGCGACCGATCCCATGGTCAGATCCCGCCCTCTTCGAACTCGCCGGCCACGTCGCGCTGGACGTCGACCACGGCCGCCAGCTCGGCGACGGTGGGGGCGGAGAACAGCTGACGGAGCGTCACGGACACGCCGAGCCGCGTGCGGAGCGACTCCTGCATCCTGGTCGCCTGCAGGCTGTCGCCACCAAGGCCGAAGAACGAGTCGCGGCGTCCGACCTCGGGCAGATCCAGGATCTCGGCCCAGATCGCGGCGAGCGCCTGTTCTGTCGAGCCTTCCGGCGGCTCGCGCCGCGATGCGGTGGGGTGCGCCCGCTCCACCATTCCGGCCAGGCGCCGCCGGTCCACCTTGCCGGTGCCGGTGAGCGGGATCTCGGGGAGCGTCACGATCTCATCAGGAACCATGTACGGGGGAAGCGCGTCGGCGAGTGCCCGCTTCGCGGCGTCCGCGTCCGCTCCGACCAGCGCCGCGGCGATTCTGCGGTGCGGCGAGCCGATCGGGAAGGCGACCGCTCTCTCGACGCGGGGCAGGCGAGCGAGGGCCGCTTCGATCTCCCCGAGCTCGATCCGATGCCCGCCGATCTTCACCTGGTCGTCGGAGCGCCCGAGGAACTCCACCATCCCGTCAGGGAGGTAGCGGGCGAGATCCCCGGTGCGATACCACCGCTCACCGCCGTCGTGGACGAACGCGGAAGCGGTCAGCTCGGGCTGATCGCGGTAACCCATGGCCAGCCCGGAACCGCCGATCCACAACTCGCCGGGCACCCAGTCCGGACGATCCCTTCCCTGCCCGTCGGTGACGCGGAAGCGCTGGGCACGCAGCGGATATCCGTACGGCACCGCCGTCCATTCCGGCCGGAGGTCTTTCACCTCGAGCAGGTTCGACCAGATCGCAGCCTCGGTGGCGCCGCCCAGGGCCGCGAAGCGGGCATCGGGCCGCAGCCCGCTGACCTGTGCGGGAAGATCGGCGCTCACCCAGTCCCCTGAGACCAGGATGACCGCAGGCACGTCGTCCGGGCCCGACAGCCCTCCGCCGACCAGGAACATCTCCAGCAAGGCCGGTACGGAGTTCCACACCGTGACCCTGTGCCGCCGCACCAGCCGCCCCCAGCTGCGCGCCTCCTTCCGGTCCAGCTCGTCCACGAGCACGATGGCGCCGCCGGCCGACAGCAGCCCGAACACGTCGTAGACCGACAGGTCGAAGTCCAGGGCGGACAAGGCGAGCACCCTGTCGTGCTCGTCGATGCCGAAATGGTCGTTGACCGCCATGACGGTGTTCATCGCCGCGCGATGAGTGATCTCCACGCCCTTCGGTTCGCCCGTGGATCCTGAGGTGAAGATGATGTAGGCCAGCTGGTCGTCGTCATGCCGAACGCCGTCCCACGCCATCGGCTGGTATTCCGCCAACTGGCGTACGTCGAAGACCGGTAACGTGCCGGGCCAGTCCAGCCGTACGATCTCGTCGCCCACGCAGACGACGCCACCGACCCCTGCGGTCTGGTACATCCGTTCCCGCCGCGCGGACGGTTGGTCGATCCCGACCGGAACGTACGCCGCCCCGGCGGCGAGCACGCCCAGGACCGCGGCGATCTGCCACGGGCCCTTCGCCGCCGTCACCGCGACCGTGTCGCCGGGGGAGATCCCCACCGAGTGCAGGCCGCCGGCGATCCGACGAGCTCGATCCGCCAGTTCGCCGTAGCTGAGCTCGTCGGAATCGCCCCAGGCCAACGCCGTTCTGTCCGGGTGCAGGGCGGCTCTGTCGAAGAACCGCTCGTGCAACCGGCCCAGCGACAGGGCGCCGCCCGTTCCGTTGGCTCGCGTGCGCACCGCCGTCTGGCTCTGCGGGAGCCGTACCGCAAGGGGCTTCTGCCAGGACGCCGCGTCGGTGAGCGAGGTCAACGCCTCCTCGTAGGCCCCGGTCAGCGCCTCGACCAGGCCGCCGGGGAACACGCCGTCGGTGACATCCCAGTTGACCAGCAACCCGCCGTCGCCGCCCTCGATCACCTGCTGGTCCAGCCAGACCTGCGGCGTCTCGGAGGACGTCCACACCGGTGTGCCGAAACACTCGCGGACCTCAGGACCGAACAGCTCGCCCATGCCGATGACGCTGGTGAACACCACCGGCGCGCGCGGCCAGTTGCTGCGCGAACCGCGTGCCAGGTCGCGCAGCACCTCGACGCCCGAGTGATCGGCGTGGGTGAGGTCGGAGCGCAGCTGGGCCTGCACGGCGCGGGCCCGCTCGGCGAAGGTCGCAGGTTCGCCCGCGTCGACGCTGAGCAGCGTGACGTTGGTGAAGTCGCCGACGATCAGAGGGACGTCGTCGTGCAGTTCACGGCGTCCGAAGGTAGGGATGTTCAGCAGGAATCTGGGCTCGGCACTCCAGCGGCTCAGAACCTCGGCGTACACGGTGCAGAACACCACAGGCAACGTCAGGGCCTCGGCTTGGGCACAGGCCGCGATGCGCGCGACCTCGGTGGCCGAGAGCCTCTGGTAGTAGCGGGTGACACCCCGGTGTTCGCGCAGTCCGGCACCCTCGGCGAGCGGCAGTTGCGGCGGGCCGGGCAGATTCGCCAGCCTGCCGCGCCAGTAGTCCTCGGCGGCGCGGGTGGCGTCGGAGTTCTCGAACTCCTGCTGGTCGGCGAGATACTGAGCGAACGAGTAGCTCAGCGGCCTCAACCCGGCACCAGGCTCCCGGTACAGCGTGGCGAGGTCTGCCAGCAGGACCTGGTAGCTCTGCGCGTCGGCCACCAGCATCGCGATGCCGACGTGCATCCGGGTGCGGCCCTCGTCCAGCAGCGACAGCTGGACGTCGAAGACGTCGGCGCCCTCGATGTCGAACCGGCGATGAGACAGCTCCGTGCGAAGCCTCGCCAGCCCGTCCTCACCGGCCGCGCCCCGCAGGTCGTGCACCGTCAGTCCCGGCCACGGGCTTCGCGCCAGCACTTGCTGGCGGCCGTTGGGGGTGAACCGGGCGCGGAGCATGCCGTGGCGGGCCAGCAACGCGCGCACGGCCGCCTCCAGCCGGTCCGGATCGACGTCGGAGCCGTCGAACTCGGCGTAGAAGTGTGCGCTGACTCCACCCAGCGGCTGCCCGTCCTGCCCGCCGATCCAGTACGCCTGCTGCATCGGGGCGAGAGCATGCTCGTCGTTCTCGTCGACGGGTGTGCGCCCGGCCTGCGGTCCTGAGCCGGCCGGCCGGAGATCGGCGCCGGCCAGCAACGCGAGCCAACTCGCGAGGGTCGGTTCCTCCGCCAGGCGCTCGAACGTCACCCGCGCTCCCGCTCGGCGGAAGAGGTTCGCTATCCGCATGACCGCTATGGACTCGAGGCCGAGGGCGAGAAGGTCCTGGTGATCGTCGAGGTCTCCCGCGTGAATCCCCAGCAGCCCCGCCACGGCCTCCCGCAGATCGGCCGGCTCGAGCACGCGGTTCTGATCGGCCCGGCCGGAGGCCGGTTCGGTCGCGCTCATGAGGTTGTGTCCCTTCCTTGAGGGGAAGGCGGCGAACTTCGTGTACAGGCGATGACACACCGATGCAGGTCACGGCAACAACTGGGGCTACTCGCCCGGTCAACTGCGGACAATCCGCCATTGGGCATCATCGCGAGGCGACGGTCTTGGCCATGGCGAGGTAGTCGCCGACCAGCCGGGCCGCCAGGTCGTCGTCGAGCCGGGCGCGGTTGTAGCAGAGCACCACCCGCTGCTCGCCGTGCTGCGGATATATTTGGAACTCGCACTCGAATCGGCTGGCGAGCCGGTCGATGACGACGATCTCGGCGTCTGTCCCGGCCACGCGCAGGTTCCCCGGCAGTTCGGGCACGACCTGGAACATGACGTCGTCCGGCCGTCGCCCTGGCTCGGCCAGCATGTCGCCCCGCAGGAGCTGGTAGGGGAGTCGCTGGTGCACGAACGCGTCCATCGCCGTGGCGTGAGTACGGCGCAGCACCTCGCCGAAGTCGTCGCCGGGCTCGACCCGTGTGCGCAGCACGGTCATGTTCGCCAGCAGCCCCACGGTGTCCCGCAGTTCGGTGCGGGTCCGGTTGGCCAGGAACGAGGCGACCGCCAGGTCGTCATCGCCCGTGTGCTCGCGCAGGACCAGGTAGTAGATGGCGAGCAGGGCCGAGGCGAGGGTCGTGTGGCGGGGGCGGGCGATCTGCTCCAGGGCTGAGACCGTGACCGCGTCGATCGTGCCGGTAACGCTGGCGCTGACCCATGACCCGGGTGCCGCCTCCCGCAACGGGAGCTGCGGGACCCGGGCGCCTTCGAGGTGGTTCGTCCAGTACGTCCGGTCCTCGCGCATCTCGGGACCGGCCAGCCACTCGTCCTGCCACTGGCAGAACCGGGCGTACTGCCAGCGCACCTTGGGGAGCGGTGGACCGCCGCCGGTGAGTGCCTGCAGGTCGCGGACGATGAGCCCGCACGAGCTGCCGTCCGTCACCGCATGGTGCAGGTTGACGCACAGGCAGTGGTCGTCGTCGGCGAGCCTGAAGAGCGTGACGCGCGCGGGCCATCGGCCGGCGTCCACCGGCAGGCGCACTTCATCCGCGATCGCCTCATCCATGCCGCGATCGGGGTCGTCCGAGGTGATGTCCCTGCGGCACAACCGCACCGGTTGAGGCTCGTGCACGAGCTGGGTCAGCCGGGCGCCTCTCCCTGCGAGGGTCGTACGCAAGCTCTCGTGCCGCGCGGTCAGCGCCGACAACCCGTCGCTGAGGCGCTCCTCATCGAGCCGTCCACGCAGGCGGAGCACGATCGGACAGTTCGCGGCGCCTTCCCGGCCCCTGAACTGCTCCAACACCCACAGCAGGCGCTGAGCCACCGAGGCGGGGATCTGTCTCACCTCGGCCATACCGTCACCGGCTGGGTGGTGAACCCGCGCAGGACCAGGCTGTTTCTGCGCACTGGCCGTCCCCTGGGCATGATGCCACCGGTCGCCTCGATCAGCGCCTTGAGCGCGACCACCAGCTCCGCCTTGGCCAGCCCCGCCCCCAGGCAGCGGTGGTGCCCGTAACCGAACGCGAGGTGCGGGTTCGGCGAGCGCTCGAGATCGAACGTGGCCGCGTCCGCGAAGACTTCGTCGTCGCGGTTGGCAGAGCCGAACAGCACCAGGAGCCTGCCGCCGGCGGGAAGCGCGACCCCACCCAGCCGATCCTCGGCCACAGGGGCACGCCACAGTCCCTGCACCGAGGTGTCGTAGCGCAACGACTCCTCCACCACCGCCTCGGCGAGCTCTGGTGCTGCCCAGAGGCGTTGCAGCACCTCGGGGTGACGGAACAGGATATCGATGATGTTGGTGAACAGATTGGCCGTCGTTTCCACCCCTGCGACCAGCAGGAAGGCGCAGAACGCCAGCACTTCGTGGTTGGACAACCCGGCCGCGTCGGTCGCGGCCACGGCGCTGAGCAGATCGTCACCCGGTTCCTGCTTGCGGCGGCGAATCTCCGAGTAGAAATAGCGGAACATGTCGTAGCCACGTCCCAGGCGGAACTCGGGGGAGCCGATCATGTCGAGATCGTCCGTGATCACAGCGGCCCATTCCATGAACTCATCGCGTACCTCAGCGGACACGCCGAGCAACTCCGCCAGGACGAGCACGGGCAGTGGGGCGGCGAGGTCGCGGTAGACATCGGCTGTCCCGTCCTCGGCGTTCGCCAGCAGCCCAGCCACCAACCCCCTCGCGATCTCCTCGATCCTTGGCGTCAGCCTGGTGACCGCCGAGCGCGAAAAGGGAGCGAACACCGCGCGCCGCAGTCTCGTATGTTCGGGCGGGTCGGTCGCGATCAGGACCCGAACCCCTGGGGCTCCAATCCGATAGTCCACCGATCGAGGAGCGTGCACGCGGGGGACCGCGCCCATGCCCAGCTGCGATGAGAAGCGGCCCGGATCGCTCAGCACTTCGACGACGTCGGCATGCCTGGTCACCAGCCACAGATCATGGTCCGGTAGGTGACATACGGGGTCCTGTTCCCGCAACAACCGATACCCCGGATAAGGGTCGGCCGCGGTCGATGGATGATCCGGGTCGAAAGGACGCAAAGGCGGGGATTTCGCCGCCCTGTGGGGCACCTCCATGCCGCCCGAGCATGTCGGGTCGCGCCCGGCTAGTCGAGGGTCGGAATTTCTCCCTCCGGGATCCCTCCCCCCTTTCACCTTCACCGGCGATCGGTGGGTGTGGTGGCCGCCGGGCCCTGGCGATCGCGCCCTCTTGCGCAGGAGAGACGGTCACCATCATGATCAGATGAAAGGCTCTGGACAACGTACGGCTTCCGCGACCCCCACCCCCGGCGGTCCGGCTGTCAACGGCCATGAGGTTCTCCAGGTAGGTGGCCGTTGGTCCTGGCTCTGGCACCCAGCGGAAACGCCAGATGTTCCGCCACCGCGCCGGCCTTCTCAGGCCGATCGGGCAGCAGTGGATACGCGGTCCGATCAATCGACGCCACCCAGAACGCCGGAAGATCACCCCATAAGGGTGGCACCTGCATACGGCAGAAACGGGGCCGCGCCTGATCAGCGGTCGTTAGGATCTTGAGGATCGCGCCGAGGGCGCGGTGGGCCGAGCAGTTCGCCGACCAGAACTGGGTCCTTTCCCGGCGGATGAGGTGGATGGTGAACGTGTGGCGCTGAACCTTCCGCCACTGCTGCACGCCGTCGATGAGGTCGAGAGAGCTGTCACAGGCAATGTCCGCAGGTCTTTCAACGTCCTGCTGTGTCTGGTCGCCGTGGCGACGATCGGTTGGAGCGGCACGCTGCTGTGGCAGAACTGGAAGGGCCGACAGCAGATCGATGAGGCCTGCGCGGGGCTCGTGCCGGCCGGGCGGGTACTCGCGCTGTCCCCTGCGGGCGGCACCATCTCTCACCGGACGGCCGACAAATGGACGATCGAGCTCGACGCCGGCCTGCCTCAGTACTGCGAGCTCCTCAGCACCGAGGCGGGGGCGGAATACCGCACTGGCGAGCCGTGGTCCTTCTTCAAGGGCGTGGTGGGAGTCCTGCCTTCGAACGAACCGGTGATTCCCGAGACCCCGGGGGACAATCTTGTCGACAGGCGCAACCCCACCTATCCGTACGAACCCCTCGGCGGCGGCGTATCCGGCATAGTCACGGCCTCGGGCGTCAGCGTCGACCTCCCGTGCGCGCGGGGCATGTCGAACGGCCAGCCGATCACGGCGCTGTGGGCGTGGGCCTCGCTGAAGGATCCTGGCCCGCCGTTCACCGACAACGGGCAGCTGACCTCGCACGACCGCGACACGCTCGCCGAGATCGCCGTGATCACCGCCAACAACCTGGCCGAACGCCTGGGCTGCGCCGAGCGCCTGCCCGATCCACCCGAGGACATCCCGGCCTTGACGCCAGGCCCCACTCCGGCCGTCGGCGCGGACGGCACCTGCGCCTGGTATCGCAAGGCCGGCTTCGCACGCCGCAAGCAGCTTCCGGACCAGGTCCTCGAAAGCCGGGTCGACGACAAGCTGTGGTTCGAGCGCTGTGGTCTCGTGCTCAGCAGCATCCGCGCGAACGGCCTCTGGCGGTCCGACGCCGCGGAGCTCGACGACCTGTCCCGCCCCTCCGATCCGGGCGATTGGTTCGTCTCCCTTCACACCTACTCCGGAGAGAGGGCGAAGAGGGTCCACCTCAAAGCGACCCACGGTGAGCCTCCGGTCGTCGCGGAACCGGGCAAGGCAGGCCGCGGTGAGACATCGGTCTGGTGGGCCTCGTCCCGCTGCGAAGGCAAACCCCAGATCCACACGATGACCGTCGCCTACGGCTACGACAAGCTGATGAGGTCCGCGTTGGAGAAGGTGTTCCGCGCCTACGTCACCGACGTCGTCGCCCGCCGCGGCTGCACGGACACCGCGTTCCCCACCTCCTCAACCTTCCGTGCCGGCTAAGGCCTGATCGGCCGGACAAGGCTGCCACCAGAATGCGGCATGGACGGGCCTGGCTGAGCCGCTGACCGGACAGAATCGTTCCATCTGGTCTCTCGAACCGCATCACCCCAGGTCAGTGAGCCGACATCGGGTCGCGCGCCAATGCGGTCCCCACGATCGTATGGTGGCCCGGCGCTGAAGCCTCGGCCCATGTGCCGCCGCAAGCATGCGGGCGGTCCTGATCGGATCCAACATCGTCGACGTGACGCTGATTCTGGGCGCCGGAGACCCGGCCCGGCAGGGGACGGGGGCGGGCCGAACGCCCGCTCCCGTGCCGCTACGACTACAGCGTCATCCAGAGCTAGCCTGCCTGCCAGGACGGGCCGGTCTCCTCCGTCCGCGGCGGGGCGGGCGGGGTCCGGTCGCGGGAGGGGACGACCACGATGCCCTTGGTGCTGTTGGGCGGGTTGACGTCGAGCGTTCCCCCGTAGACGACGTTGCCGCGGAAGGTGTTCGGCTGGAAGGAGAACTTCGCCAGCGGCGGCGCCGTGTCCTGCCCCGAGGTGGTCACGGCCACGCCGCCCTTGGGCTTGTAGCTGAGGTTGCCGGTGAAGGTGTTGCGCTCGGGCAGCAGCACCATCTGGTAGCCGGGCCAGTGGTTCTTGTAGAACCAGCCGATGTGGATGTCGCTCTTGGCGTTGTCGGCGAACACGTTGCCGGTGAACGCGCTGTCGGTCACCTGCCCGTAGTGGAACAGGTAGCCATAGGGCGTGAGCGGGTTCGGCTGCGGGACGAAGTCCGGAGTCAGGTAGTCGAGCTTGTGGTTCTCGTCGAACAGGTGCTCCCCGCTGGTGACCTTGAGCCCGTAGCCGGAGACGCCCCGCACGTGGTTGCCGCGCACCACGTGGTGGTCGCCGCTGACGCGGATTCCCTCGCTGGCCGGGTAACGGTCGCCGATGATGGCGTTGCTCTCCACCGTGTTGTAGTTGCCGTAGCGCAGCACCAGGCCGCCGCTGGACTGTCTGATCGTGTTGTTGCGGACCGTGTTGTGGTTCGACTTCAGCGAGATGATCTCGTCGTCGCCGTCGACGTGCTCGAAGAGGTTGTTGTCGATGGTGAAGTACGCGCCCTCCTCGGCGCCCTCCTCCGCCCACTGGCCGTAGCCCCAGATGCGCAGCGCCTCCATGCCGTTGCGGCCGAGGTTGGGGACGTCGGCGAAGCGGGTGTGGTCGACCCTGTTGTAGGCGGCCGCCGGGCCCCGGTCGTTGCCGACCAGCGGCTCCTGGTGGGCCTTGCCCTTGAGCAGGCTGTGGTCGAGCCGGTTGTGCCCGCCCTTGAAGTAGACCCAGTAGTACGGCGTGGCCGGGTCGGCGGGGTTGAAGTCGACCACGGCGGTGTCGGTGACCCTGCCGCGGTCGCTGTTGAAGGAGATGACCGAGGCCGCGCCGCCGGGCGCCTGGCCGGAGGTGAAGGTCAGGCCGCTCACGGTCAGGTCGGGGCTGTTGAGCGACAGCGCCGACCTGCCGGTGAGCAGCACCTTGCCTGGCGTCTGCGCCCTGAGCGTGAGGGGTCCTGGGGCGCGCAGGTCGATGACGGTGTCCTGCCAGGTGCCGTCGGCCATGACGATGGTGCCTGCCGTCCCGATCGCCGCGTTCAACTCGGCCTGGTTCGAGACGAGCCGCTCCTCGTCCGCCGAGGCGAGGGCGGGCACGGCGGGCAGCAGCAGGAACGCCGCCGCGACAAGGGCTGCCAATCGGTTCATACCGGCAACGTAGGGAAAGCGTATTCCCTTGGGCATGGGCAAAACTCGGGCACTCCTAGGACGATCCTCAGGAGGCCCGGTGCAAGGCCCGGTACTGCGTGGGCGTCAGCGAGGTCACCTGGCGGAAGACCCGTGACAGGTAGGCGGCCTCCCAGCCCACCGCCCCGGCGATCTCCTCGATCCTCTGCTCGGTGTGGATCAGCGCCTGCTTGACCCGTTCGACCCGCAGCTGCCGGATGTACTGGTTGGGGGAGACTCCGAAGAGCTGGGCGAAGTAGGTGATGAAGTAGGTCGGGTTGTAGTGGAAGACCTCCGCCAGCCGCCCGACCGTCAGCACCTCGGCCAGGTGCGCGTCGATGTACTCCAGGATCCGCCCTGGCCCCTGGCTGAGCGGCCGCAACGAACCCAGCGGCGCGTGGTCCACCAGGTAGGCCGTCAGCTCCATGAGCACCGCCCGCTGCCGCAGCGGCCCTGTCACCTGCGTCGCGCCCTTGCCCGCCGCCAGCAGCCTGGTGAACATCTCCCGTACGGCGGGCGGATCCTCCACCTCCACCACCCGGGGGAGCGCGACCAGCGAGGCCAGCTCGCGCCCGGCCACGGTGGCGGTGAAGTTCGCCCAGTACTTGCGCAACGGGCGCTCCTTGGAGCTGGAGAAGGCCAGCGCGGACCCGGCGGGCAGGAAGTAGAGCTGGCCTGGCCGCGGCAGGTACTCCACGCCGTCCAGGGTGATCGAACCCACCCCGTCGAGGATGAGGTAGATCCGGTTGTAGCCGTCGGTCCGCGCCTCCCGCCCCCAGCCGGCGGGGACGGGATCGGCGTGCCCGGCCATGAGCAGGTCGAGGTCGAGCCGCCGCAGGTGCTCCCTGAGTGCCGGGTCCATCGCCGTCACGCCCGCAGGCTCGCCAGCGCCGGGTTCACCGCGTGCCGCAGCGGTTCGCCCGCGGACAGGCGGGCGACCTCGGCCAGCACCAGCTCGCCCATCCTGCCCCGTTCGGCGCCCATCGCCCCGGCTAGGTGCGGGGTCAGGACCACGTTGGGCAGGCCGTACAGCGGGGATCCCGGCTCCGGCGGCTCGGGCCAGGTGACGTCGAGGACCGCGGTGAGGTCGGGCCGCCCGCGCAGGACCTCGACCACGGACGGCTCGTCGAGGACGGCGCCGCGGGCGGTGTTGATCAGCGTCGCGCCCGCGCCGAGCCGTGCCACCAGCGGGCCGTCGACCAAGCCCGTGGTCTCCGGCAGCAGCGGGGCGTGCACGCTGACGACCTCGCAGGTCTCGAACAGCTCGGCCAGCGGGAGGAGCGGGATGCCCAGCCCGGCGGGGGCGTGCGGGTCGTAGGCGACCACCTCCAGGTCGAAGGCGCGCAGGTGGGAGGCGACCAGGCGGCCGATCTCGCCCAGGCCGAGCAGCCCCACCCGTGACCGGTAGGCCCCGGCTGCGCACACCTCGTCCGGGTAGCGGCCCAGCTCCTTGATCTCGCGGGAGATCCGGTGGAACTGCTTGAGCGCCAGCAGGATCTGGGCCAGCGTGAACTCCGCCACCGGGATCGCGTTGGCCGAGGCGGCCGACACGATCGGGATGCCGCGCGCCCAGAAGTCCGGCGTGGTCAGCGGGCGCACCGAGCCTGCCGCCACAAGCACCGCGCGCAGGCGCGGAGCGTGACCGAGCAGCCCGGCGTCGAGCACCGGCGCGCCCCAGCCGGACAGCAGGATCTCCACCTCCGACAGCACGCGGGGATCGGCTGCCAGCCGCTCGCGCGTCATCGCGGGAGCCTGCCATTCGACCAGGTCAGCCAGCCTTTCCAGGACGTGCGCGGGGTAGACGTCGGCCCGCCTGCGCTCCTCCATCACCAGCAGTGCTTTGATCATCTCTTCCTCATTTCATCGGATGTCTGGGGAAGCATGATGTCGTATGACGGAACAGTTTTATCGGTGATGGTTTAGTCATCGGAGCATTGACCGGGGAGCGCGATCACCGCTACCTTCCGGGAAATCGCTTGCCAAGTAGAGGGAGCCGTCCACATATGCGAACCGCCTCCACAATGCTGGCGTGCCTGGTGGTGCTCACAGCGTGTTCGTCAGGCACAGCCGGAACCAACGTCGAGCAGGACGCCAAGGCTACGCTCGAGCTCTGGACCAGGACCACGCCGGGCGGGCCCGGCGAGCAGGGCACGCTCAAGCTGGCCGCCGCGTTCGAGAAGGCGACCGGCCACAAGGTCAAGGTGACCGCGATCTTCGACGACTTCGAGACGAAGATGCAGCAGCGGGCCGCCCAGAAGGACCTGCCCGACATCGTCATGAACGACGTCGCCCAGCTGGGAACGATGCAGAGCCAGGGGTTGCTCCGGGAGATCGACCTCACCAAGCTCGCCGGGGCCAAGGACCTGTCCGAGCGTGCGCTCGCCTCCGGCAAGGGCGTGGACGGCAAGCAGTACGGCGTGCCGTACTCCGCGCAGGCCACAGCGCTGCTGATCCGCAAGGACTGGCGGGAGAAGCTGGGGTTGAAGCCGCCGCAGAGCTGGGCGGATCTGGCGGCCCTGGCCAAGGCGTTCACCGAGAAGGACCCCGACGGCAACGGCCAGAACGACACCTACGGGCTGGCCGCGCCCCTGTCGACCAAGCGCGGCTACGCCTCCTGGTACTTCTCCAACTTCCTGTGGGCGGGCGGCGGTGACTTCGTCGCCGACGCGGGCGGCGGCAGGTTCAAGCCCGCCATGTCCACCCCCGAGTCGATCGCGGCCACGCAGTGGTTACGCGACCTGGCGTGCAAGGACAAGGTCATCCAGCCGGGCGCCGTCACCATGGACACTCCGCCGACGAACGAGACGTTCGAGTCGGGCAAGACCGGCATGTACGTCGTCGGCCCCTACCTGATGCCCCGCTACGACAAGTCGCTCGGCAAGGACAAGTACGAGGTCGTGCCCATGCCCCAGGGCGCCAAGAACGCCGACGTGCTCGCCGAGGGCGGCGCGATCTACCTGATGGCGGGCTCGCCCAACAACGCGGGCCAGGACGCCTTCGCCTCCTACGCCATCTCCGCCGAGGGCCAGAAGATCGGCATGGAGGGCGACACCGCCTACATCGTGCAACTGCCCGTCAACAAGACCGTCGACATCAGCCAGGTCCGCCCCGACCCCAGGTGGAAGACCTACGCCGACGTCTACCAGAGCTCGGGCCACTACCCGCCGTCGATCCCCAACTGGACCCCCGTACGGCAGGCCGCCGCCGACACCGTCAACGCCCTGGTCGCCGACTGCGGCCTGGACCTGAAGGGTGAGCTCCAGAAGCTGGACGCCAAGCTCGCCGGGATCCTGGCCGAGCAGGGCGTCGCCGCGTCATGACGGCGGTGGAGGCCGAACCGGCCGCTCCGGCCGCTCGGGCCACGCGGGAGCCCGTGAGCGGCCGGAGCGGACGCTGGTGGGTTCCGTGGCTGTTCCTTGCCCCCGCGCTCGTCCTGTTCCTGTACTTCAAGTTCATCCCCATGGGCAACGCCCTGGTGATGTCCTTCCAGAACGTGCAGCCCTTCCTCGGCAACCAGTGGGTGGGGCAGGACAACTACGTCAAGGTCGTCACCTCCGACGGCTTCCAGCAGGCCGCCTGGCACACCGTGCTGCTCGCGGTGTTCCAGACGGCGGGCTCGATGCTGCTCGGGCTGGTGCTCGCGCTGCTGATGGAGGGGCGCAGCCGTAGGCTGAGCTTCATCAGGTCGGCGGCGTTCCTGCCGGTCGTGGTGCCGATGGCGGTCATCGCCGAGCTGTGGCGGATCATGTACCACCCGACCGGCGACGGCATGCTGAACTCGCTGCTCGGCCTGGTCGGGCTCGAGCCCTCCGGGTTCATCAACGACCCGCACACCTCGATGGCCTCGGTCATCGCCACCGGGATCTGGCGGGGCGCGCCGTACGACATGATGATCTTCCTGGCCGGGCTGGCGGGGGTGAACAGGGACCTGTACGAGGCCGCGATCGTCGACGGCGCATCGCGGTGGCGGCGGCTGCTGCACGTGACGCTGCCGGGGCTGCGCTCAGTGTTCTCGATCCTTTTCATCCTGGCGGCCATCCGCGGCCTGCGCGTCTTCACCGAGGTCTACCTGCTGACCAACGGCGGGCCGAACGGTTCGACCGAGGTCGTCATGACCCTGATCACCAAGCTGGGCCTGGAGCAGAACCGGCTGGGCGTGGCCTCCGCGGGGGCGGTGCTGCTGTTCCTGGCCACGCTGCTGCTGACCGTCGTCGTGTCCGTCCTCAGGCGGAGGGAGAGGGAATGAGCGCGGCCAGCGAGACCGCACTCGGGCTCAAGGAGAGCAGGACGCCGCAGGCGCGGCTGCTCAGACTCGTCGTCCACGCGCTGGTCCTGGTGGTGTTCGCCGGGCCGCTGCTGGCGCTGCTCGTCAGCGCGTTCAACCACGTCTCCGATCCGACGCAGCTCAGCGTCGTGCCCTCGCGCCCGACGCTGGACAACTTCGCGGTCGCCGTCGACCACGGGGTGCTGAAGTACCTGCTGAACTCCTTCTTCGTGGTCGGGTTCGGGCTGCTGCTGCAGGTGGTCGTCTCGACGCTGGCCTCCTACGCGCTGGCCCGCAAGCGTTTCACGTTCATGACGATCGTGTTCGTGGCGATCCTGGCCACGCTCATGCTGCCGGAGGAGATCCTGGCGATCCCGCTGTCGCTGATCCTGTCGGATCTGCCGGTGCTGCACATCAACCTGATCGGCACGCTGGCCGGGATCATCGTGCCGGTGGGCGCGTGGGCGTTCTCCATCCTGGTCATGACGGAGTTCATGCGGGACGTGCCACGCGAGCTGGAGGAGGCGGCGCGGATCGACGGGGCGGGGGAGCTGCGGATCTTCGCCCAGATCATCCTGCCGATGTGCCGTCCGGCGCTGGGCGTCATCGGGGTGTTCGGGTTCACCATGATCTGGGACCAGTACCTGCTGCCGATGCTGGTGGCCGACGATTCTTCGACCTACACGCTGCCGCTGGCGCTGCGCACACTGCGGATCGACCCGATCGTCACGCCCGGTGTGGTGATGGCGGCCTCGTTGCTGGCGCTGCTGCCGTCGGTGATCGTGTTCCTGTTCTTCCAGCGCTCGTTCGTGCATGGATTGTCGTCGGGCGCCCTCAAGGGATGATTTTTCATGAACTGGTTCGTCAATGATCGTTTTGGAATGTTCGTGCATTGGGGTCCGTACTCGCTGGCGGCCCGGCACGAGTGGGTGAAGACGCGCGAGAAACTGACCGACGCGCAATACCAGCCCTACGTCGACCATTTCTCGCCGGACCTGTACGACCCCGCCGCGTGGGCGCGGACCGCCAGGGCGGCGGGCATGCGTTACGCCGTGCTGACCACCAAGCACCACGACGGATTCTGCCTGTGGGACAGCGACCTGACGGACTACAAGGCGCCCCGTGACCTGGTCGAACCGTTCGTGGCGGCGTGCCGCGCCGAGGGGTTGAAGGTGGGTTTCTACCATTCGCTGATCGACTGGCATCACCCGGAGTTCCCCGTGGACGGAACCCACCCGCTGCGCGATGTCCAGCCCCTTCCCGAACGTGATATTTCGGTATATCGGCGACACCTGCACGGCCAGGTCAGGGAACTCCTGACCCGTTATGGAACGGTCGACTATCTCTTCTTCGACTTCTCCTACTCCGGCCGGAGCGAATGGTGGGGCGGAAAGGGTCCCGAGGACTGGGGCTCGAAGGAACTGCTGGCGATGGTGCGCGAGTTGCAACCTGACATCCTCGTCAACGACCGCCTCGGGATTCCCGGCGACTTCGTCACCCCCGAGCAGTACCAGCCCTCCGCGCCCATGCCCAGCCCCTGGGAGGCCTGCCAGACGCTGAACGGCAGCTGGGGCTACGACCGCGACAACCTCGACTACAAGAGTGCCGACCTGCTGGTGAAGATGCTGGTCGACGGGGTGTCCAAGGGTGGCAACCTGCTGCTCAACGTCGGTCCTGACGGGCGCGGGCGGATCGACCCGCGCGCCACCGCGTTGCTGGCCCGGATCGGCGGCTGGATGGAGTTGCACGAGCGCTCCATCCGCGGGTGCGGCCCGGCGGAGTATCCCGCCCCGGCCGACTGCCGCTACACCCGCCGCGGCGACCGGCTCTACCTGCACCTGTTCAGCTGGCCGCTGCGCCACGTGCACCTGCCGGGGCTGGCGGGCAAGGTGCGCTACGCGCAGTTGCTCAACGACGCCTCGGAGATCAGGCTCGTCAGCACCGACCCGGACCAGCAGGCCCAGAACACCCGGATGGGCGGCCAGGCACCTGGCACGCTCACGCTGGAGCTGCCGGTGCAACGCCCCGACGTCCTGGTGCCCGTCGTCGAGCTCTTCCTGGAGTAATGTGTAGGAAAATTCCTACGTTCCTCGACCCCGCGTCACGCTCGTTCTTTTCATTCATGGCGGAAATGACCGGCAACGTCGACGCGGGGAGTTACCCGTTCCGGCAGCAGCATGTCCACGAAGACCGGCAGATGGTCGGAGGCGTCGCAGGGCACGACTGTCGCCGACCTCACCTCGACGTCCGGCGAGGTGAACACGTAGTCGATGCGGGAACCGGTGGCGGGAAAGGTGTGGCCCGGTCCTGCGCCTGGCTGGGCCCAGGCGTCCCTCAAGGAACGGGTCAGCACGCGGATCTCAGGTGCGCCGGGCAGGGCGTTGAAGTCCCCGGTCAGGATCACCGGCCCCGGCCGTTCGGTGATCAACGCTCGAACGGCTCGTGCCTGTTCCAGCCGTTCGGCCGCGTCGTCGTCCTGGAGGTGGGTGTTGCAGACCTGGACGGGCACGCCGTGGACGACGATCGTGGCCCGCAGCAGTCCACGCTGCTCGCTGCCGGGAAACCTGGGCAGGAAGGTGTTGCCGGAGTCGCGGATGGGGAAGCGGGACAGGATCGCGGTGCCGTACTGGCGGCGCCGGCCTCCGGGAGCGGGCGGGCCGAGGTCCAGGTTGGCGCCGAAGACCACGTCCATGCCCAGTTCGGCGGCCACCCAGGCCGCCTGGTCGACGAACTCGCTGCGGCGCGAGCAATGCCGGTCCACCTCCTGGAGACCGGCGATGCCGGCCCGGCCGGCACGGATCACGTCGGCGACGCGCCGCAGGTCGAGCCGGTCGTCCGGACCTCGTCCGTGGTGGATGTTGAAGGTGGCCACGCGTAGAGGCGGCTGCTCGGGCAACGGCCACCGTCCTTTTCTGTCGAGGGTGCGGCCCGCGCCGATGCGCGGGCCGCACGTGGATCAGGACGCGACGATCTCGTAGAGGGCGATGTTGCCCCACTGGAGGTTCGCGTCGTGGACGGTCAGCCGGATCTTGCGCGTGATGACCGGGCTGGGCAGGGTGATGGTGCTGGTCTCCACCTTCGAGCTGAGTTCCTGCCAGTTCGTCAGATGGTGGGCCGCCTGCGTCACCCAAGCGGTTCCGTCCCAGGTGTCGAGCGAGACGTCGGTGACGCCCTGGCCCTTCGCCCAGGCGGTGTGCAGGGTGACGGCGGCGATCCGCCGGTCCTTGCCGTAGTCCACCACGAACTCGCCGGGGAAGGTGACGCCGGTGCTCGCCGATGCCCACGGGCTGCTCGGATCGCCGTCGACGAGCGCGTCCACGGTGTTCGTCGGCGAAGTCGGGAAGGTGGTGCTCGCCACCGCGGTCGGCCCCGGCCGGTACGGCTCGCTCGCCGCGGGCACGCCGAGGGCGATCTCGTTGATCTGGATCGGGCCACCCGCGGCCGCCTTGACGACGAGGCGGACCTGCGCGGCCTTGATCGTCTCGGGCAGGGTGATCACCTGCTGCTCGACGGTGTCGTCGTCGGTCGTCCAGACCAGCTTCCCGCTCGCCCTGGTGACCCAGTCCCCGTCGTCGCGGGTCTGCACCTCGACATCGGTGATCGCGCGGGAGGCGGCGTGCGCGGCCGACACCGTGACCGTGCGGAAGGCGCGTCCGGTGGCGCTGGTCAGGTCGATGGTGCCGGGCAGGCGCGGCTCGGGCACGCTTCGCCAGGCGGTCGCCGGGTCACGGTCGGCCAGGCGCCGCAGGTGGCCCTTGGGTTCGAAGGACGCGCTCACCTTCGCGGGGGCGATCTCCCGCTGGAAGGCGCCGAGGTCGGGGGCGCCGTCGGGGACGGGCGTGCCCGCGTAGTCGTGCTCGGCCGGCACGCTCACGCCCGCGTCGAAGGCGGGCGAGCCGTCGAGCGGCCGGTACCCCGCAGGGCTCTCCTGGCCGGGCGCGGCGAGCCGGGGGTCGGCGACGACCGCCGCGTGGTCGGCGCCGGTCGGTGGCTGCTCGGTGCCCCAGTAGAGGTTGTGGTCGTAGATGACGCCGTTCTTGTTGTCGAAGCCGGCCCCGGCGAGGTTGACGAAGACGTTGTTGCGCACGACCACCCCCGCCGCGTTGTTGTACAGGCGCACGACCCGCTCGAAGCGGTACGTGCCCGCCCCGCTGTAGGGCGGCTTGACCTCGACGGCGCGGTCGGTGATGTAGAGCGTGTTGTTGAGGAAGTGGGTGCCGGTGGTGGAGGTCGAGGCGGCCAGGCCCTCGTAGCCGTCGTTCCTGCTGACGTTGTACCGGACGACCGTGTCCTTGGTCGGGGCGGCGGTGAAGGAGACCGCCAGGAAGAAGCCGCCGTCGTTGTCGTGGCTGTAGTTGTACTGGACGAGGCTGCGGTTGTTGTCGGCGTCGGCGTCGAAACCGTGGCCGTCGCTGCCCGGGCCGTTGAACCCGGTGTGGGAGACCTCGTTGTGCTGGACCACGATGTCGTCGTTGCCCTGCCACCAGATGCCGACGTTGCCGCCGGTGGTCTTGGTCCTGCCGCGTACGGCGCGCTCCACCCGGTTGCGCTCGATCACGGCGCCCGCGGTGTGCATGGGGGTGATGCCGCCACCGGTCACGTCGTGCACGTAGTTGTCCCGGATGCGGACGCCGGTGCTGGGCGTCCAGGTGACGACCTCGCTGTCGGGGATGCCGGTCTCCACGGGGTACAGGCTGGTCATGCCGCTGCGACGGGACCACGTGGACCACATGATGACGCCGTAGGAGCCGATCTTGGAGATCTCGTTCCGCTCCAGGACGAGGTTGTGGAAGTACGTCGGCGTCGTGTTGCCCCGGATGGAGACGATCAGTCCGGCCGCGGCGACGCTGTGGCCGCCCTGGCCGTTGACGTCATGGATGTTCAGGTTCCGCAGCGTGACGTTCTCCAGCCGGCCCGCGTCCTTGGCGAACAGGTTGACGCCGCTGCGGTAGAGGGAGGTGTCGGCGCTGTAGTTGGTGACCTCCAGGCCGTCGACGGTGAAGTCGTGCACGTTGCTGATCCGGACGGCCGCGTCCACCTGGCCCTGCCCGTCGATGACCGGCTTGGCGCCCTCGCCGTAGGAGCCGACGAGCGCCGGACGCCCAGGCAGGCCCGCACCCTGCAGGCTGAGCCGGCCCTCCCACCGCTGTCCGGCGCGGAACAGCAGCCGGTCACCCGGGCCCAGCAGCACCTGACCGGCTCGGTCCAGGCTCCGCCAGGCCGTGGCAGGGCTTCGCCCCGAGGCCGCGTCGTCGCCTGAGGAGGCGTCGACGTAGAAGGTCTTCCCTGGGCCGGCCGTCCCCGCCTGGGCGGGTACGGCCGGCGACACCATCATGGCGAGCAGGGCGAGCCCCGCCCACCCGAACCGTGTACGCAAACTCTGTTCCTTTCGGGGGGTCATTTGCCGATTCCGGCGGTCATGCCTTCGACGATGCGGCGGCCCAGCCACAGGTAGAGCACGATCATGGGGTAGACCAGGATCACGATCCCGGCGAACAGGCCGCCCCAGTCGGAGCTGTACTGCATGGAGCTGTAGAGGTTGAGCAGCGCCGCGGGCAGCGTGCGCTCCTCGGGCAGCGGCGCGATCAGCAGCACGAGCAGCGTCTCGTTCCACAGGCCGATGATGTTCAGCACGAGGACGGTCATCACGCCGGGCCTGGCGACCGGCAGCACGATGCGGGCGAAGGAACGCAGCGGTCCCGCGCCGTCGATCTCGGCGGCCTCCTCGATCTCGTGCGGCAACGAGCGCATGTACCCGGTCAGGACGAACACCGCGAACGGCAGCGACAGCACCACCTGGAAGATCAGCAGCGTGATGCGGTTGTCCCACCAGCCGGTGACCCAGTCCTCCATGAAGGTGTAGAGCGACAGCTTGATCACCACGACGGGGATGACCAGGGTCTGCAGCGGGATGCTCAGGCCCATCGCGAAGTAGCCGGTCAGCGGGCCGGCCACGCGCCGGTCGGAGCGGGCGAGCACGTACGCCGCGGGCGCCGCCAGCGCCACGATGAGCAGCGAGCCGAGCAGGGTCAGGACCGTGCTGTTCAGCGCGGCGGCGGAGAACTCGGCCGCCTGCCAGGCGGAGGCGTAGTTGTCCCAGTGCGGGTCGGCGGGCAGCGAGAAGGGGTTGAGCCACACCTCGCCGGAGTCCTTGAGGGACTGCATGCCCACCCAGACGACCAGCACCAGGTTGAAGGCCACCCACGCCCACAGGGCGGTCGCGGTGGCGCGCGGCAGCAGGAAATCTCCGATCAGGCGTCTCATGACAGCTCCACTCGTTCGCGCCTGGTGATGCGCCGGGTCAGGGCGATGAGCACGGCGGTGACGAGCAGCACCACGACGCCCATCGCGGCGGCGTTGCCGAGCTGGGGCACGGCGTTCCCGGCCACCAGGGAGTACTGCTGCACCGCCACCGTCCTGGCCTGCAGCGGCGGGCTCCCCGGCGTGCCGCCGGTGGTGAACGCGAGCACGATCTCGAAGACCTTCAGGCTGTTGACCACCCACAGCACGGCCGACACCGCGAAGACGTCCCAGGTCAGCGGCAGCGTGATGTGCCGGAACTGCTCCCACCTGGTGGCCCCGATGAGCTGGGCGTCCTCGTAGACGTGGGCGGGGACGGAGTCGACCGCCGACATCATCAGCGCCACGTAGAAGCCGGTGCTCGACCACACCAGGCCGCCCACGATGCAGCGGAAGACCAGGTCGGGCCCGAGCCAGGGCTGCGGGTCCAGCCCGAACCAGCCGAGCGCGGTGTTGACCACGCCCTCGGGGTTCAGCAGGAAGCCGACGGCGGCCCCCACCGCGATCATCGAGATGATCATCGGCAGGAACATCACGGACCGGATGAAGGCGCGGCCCTTGATGTGCCGCAGCACCACCATCGACAGGAACGTGAAGCCGAACACCAGCCCGCCGCCGGCCACCGCCAGCACGAACGTGTTGACGAACGCCGTGCGGAACGCGTCGTCGCCCAGCAGCGCCAGATAGTTGTCCAGGCCGCGCCAGGTCATCTCCGAGCCCGGCCCCGCCCAGGCGTTGAGGCTGACCCAGAACCCGAACAGCGAGGGCGCGACGAACAACGCGGTGTAGGCGATGAGCGCAGGGAGAAGGAAGGGCCAGAAGGCCCGTTCACGCCCCGGACGCAGAGCCCTGGCCTTGACCGGCGGCGCCACGGGGGGCGCCTGGGTGAGGGTTCCCGCTCCCATCGGCTCAGTTCTTGTTCGCGAGGTAGTCGGCGGTCGTCTTCTTGCCCTCGGCGACGAACGCGGCGGCGTCGATCCTGCCGGAGATGAGCTTGTCGTGCAGCGGCAGGAAGCGGTCGTTCCACCAGGTCTTGTCGGCGGCGGCGTCGTCGTAGGTGCGGTGCGTGGCCGCGGCCTCGGCGACCGCCTTCTGCACCGCCACCAGGTGCTCGGGCGCAGGCACGTCGGCCCGCGAGGGGATGTTCAGCGCGCTGGTGGAGATCTGCTCGACGTACTTCTTCTGCAGCGCGAAGGCCAGGAACTTCTTGGCGGTCGCCACGTTCGCGCCCTTGGCGTTGACGCCCCAGCCGAGCGTGCCGACCTCGACGGAGTTCTTGCCGCCCACCGGGAGCTGGAAGGAGGCGATCTTGACGCCCGCGGTCAGCTTCGGCTTGGTCTCGCTGGCCAGCCAGGTGCCGTTGAGGTTCAGGTCGTAGCGGCCCTGCGCCCATGCGTCCTGGGCGGCGGGGAACTTGGTGGCCATGAAGTCCTTCTGGAAGTAGCCGCCCTTGGCGAGCTGGGCGACCTTCTCGGCCGCCGCGAGGACCTCGGGCTTGTCCCAGGCGGCGGGGTCGGTGGCCAGCGCCTTGAGGCTGCCGGCGCCGTTGGCCCGGACGAGGATGCTGTAGAACCAGTACACGTTGTAGAAGTTGATCGTGCCGTCCTGGCCGATCGGGGTGCGACCGTCCTTCTTCGCCCCGTCGAGGTAGGCGATGAAGTCCTCCCAGCTCTGCGGCGGCGCGCCGGCCAGGTCGGTGTGCTTGGCGGCGTCGAACCAGACGGCGGTGGAGATCACCGTGTGCGGGACGAACGCCAGGCCCTTGTCGTTCGAGGAGGCCTGCCGCACCGACTCGGGAAGGACGTCCTTGGCCGTCTTGCCCTCGCCGGGCACCTGGGCACCCAGCACGTCGTCCAAGGAGGCGACCAGGTTCTGCGCGGCGTAGGTGGCCAGGTTGTCGGTGGAGGTGTCGAACAGGTCGGGGCCCCGGCCCGCGGCCATCTCGGTGGACAGGTTCTCGTTGCCCTTGCGGCCGACGAACTTCACGTCGACCTTGGTGCCGGTCTGCTTGGCGAAGTCGTCGAAGAGCGCCTTGATGATCTTGCCTTGCGGCTCGTCGGCGCCCCACGAGGAGCGGTAGGCCAGTGCCGCCGCCTGGGCGGTGCCCGTCTCGCTGTTCTTCTTGCCGCACGCGGCCAGGCCGAGGGCGAGGGCTCCGACGGTGAGGACGGCCGTCAACTTACGCATGATGGGGGCCTTTCATGGGAGGGTGAGGGGGACGACGGTCCCGGCGTGCCTGGCGCGTTCGGCCGCCCAGACCACCCGGTGTGTCGCGAGGCTCTCTTGGCCGCTGGTCAGCACCAGCGAGGGGTCGCCGTGGGCGATCGCGGCGACGAACGCGTCGAGCAGCGCCTCGTCGCCGCCGCCGTGCCCGGTGGCTGCCGAGGCGTCCGCGTCGGCGCGGGTGTCGATCATCGACACCTTGTCGGTGAGGAAGTCGTGCAGCCGCAAGGTCACGCCGTCGCCCTCGATCGAGCCGTGGGTGCCGAAGACGCGCGTCTTGCGGTGCTCGAGGGCGGCGAAGGCGGTGACCGTGCAGGTGGCGGAGGTGCCGTCGGCGAACTCCATGGTCACGACCTGCGTGTCGACCACGTCGTTGTCGCTGGCGTAGACGCAGCGGCCGTAGGGCCCCTCGCGCAGCGCGGCCAGCACGCCGGCCTCGGTGTGGTCGTGCGTGACCGCCGACAGCGGCCAGAACTCCTTGAGCGGATCACCTAGGCAGCCGAGGTAGATGCGCTTGGCCGAGTAGGGGCAGGTGGACTCGACCGGGCAGTCGAGGCAGCGGTCGGCCGCGCCGGCGGGCCGCCGCTCGGCGCGGAAGTGCACCAGGTTGCCGAAGGAGGAGACCCGCTCCGGCAGCGCGCCCTTCAGGTGGATGATCCAGTCCAGGTCGTGGCACGCCTTGGCCAGCAGCATCGGGGCGGACTCCGCCTCGTTGCGCCAGTTGCCGCGCACGAAGGAGTGCGCCTGGTGCCACCAGCCGACCTGTTCCAGGTGCTGGATGTTCATCACCTGGCCGATGCGTCCCTTGTCGATGAGCGCCTTGAGCGTCCTGGTGTAGGGCGTGTAGCGCATGACGTGGCAGACGGCCAGCAGCACGCCGTTCCGCTGCGCGGCCTCGGCGATGGCGGCGGCGTCGGCCTCGGTAGGCGCCATCGGCTTCTCCAGCAGGATGTGGTAGCCGAGTTCGGCGGCCCGTACGGCGGGCTCGACGTGCATGCGGTCCTGCGTGGCCACGATGATCGCGTCGGCCAGCCGGTCGCGGGCCAGCAGGTCGCGCCAGTCAGCGAAGACGCTCCCGGCCGGGATGTCGTGCTCCTCCGCGAGGCTCTGCCGCCGGCGCGGGTCCGGTTCCGCCACCGCGACGACGCGGGCCCGGCCGCTCTCCAGGGCGTGGCGGGCGTAACCGAGCCCGCGCAGTCCCGCCCCGATGACGGCGAGTGTGACCATGAGTGTCCTCTCCGGATTGGCCGACTTATTAATGGTGCTTGTTTTTATTAGTTGGCGCCGGAGGCTGTCAAGGACGAGATCCGCGGGCGTCCGCGGCCGTGCCAAGGGTCGCCGAGGACCCCGGCGGGCGTGGGCCCGCCGGGGTCGTCGTGCGTATGGGTCAGCGGGTCGTGATCTCGTTGACGGACAGGTTGCCCCAGGTGCGGTTGGCCGCCTTGACGACCAGGCGCAGCTGGGTGGTGGTGACGGCCGCGGGCAGGGTCACTGCCCTGCGCTCGACGGTCGCCGTGTTGCTCGCCCACGTGATCGCCGCGTCGGCCGCCTGGGTGGTCCAGGCCGAGCCGTCCCAGGTCTGGACGTCCACCTTGGTGATGCCCTGGCCCTGACCGAAGTGGGTGGCGAGGACGACCTCGGAGATCCGGCGGGCGCTGGGAAAGGTCAGCGTGATGCTGCCGGGCAGGGTGACGCCGGTGCTCGGGCTGGCCCACGTCACGTAGTCGGACCCGTCGGTGAGCGCGGCCGGGGTGGTCGACTGCCCGTTGCCGAACGTGGTGGCCGCGGCCGGCGCGGCCTCGTTCGCGCCCGGGCCCGCGGCGCGCTGCAGCCCGCCGAGGTCGGGCATGCCCGAGGGCAGCGCGGTGCCGGCCGCGTCCCGGCCGCCGTCGGAGGCGACCTCCAGGCCCTGGGCGAGCGCCGGCGAGGCGGCGGTCGGCAGGTAGCCGCCGAGGGCGCTGATCGAGGTCGCCGAGCCGGGCGAGGTCAGCAGCGGATCGCCGGTCAGCGCGGCCTTGTCCTTGGCAGGCACCGGCCCGCCGTGGAACAGGTTGCGGTCGTAGACGACCTTGCCACTGTCGTTGTAGGGCAGGTTCGCGCCGTTGTGGATGACGTTGTTGCGGAACCTGACGCTGCCGACGCTGGAGTTCCACACCTTGACCAGGCTGAACGAGGCCCGGTCCGGGTGGTCGCGGATGAAGGGCGTCAGCGGCACCCAGATGGTGTTGTTGTAGACGTCGATGTCGGTGGCGTTGGTCGACAGGGCGAACACCTGGTTGGCGTCACCCTGGCTGACGTTGTAGCGGATCGTCGCCTCGGCCGGAGCGCTGCCGGTGGAGACGGCGATGAAGAAGCCGCCCTCGTTGTCGTGGCTGAAGTTGTACTGCACCAGGCTGCGGTGGGCGGAGGCGTCGGCGTCGAAGGCGTTGCCGTCGCCGGCCAGGCCCCAGTACTTCGTCCCGGACACCTCGTTGAACTGCACCACCGTGTCGTCGGTCCCGGCCCACCAGATGCCGACGTTGCCGTGGTTCTGCGCGGTCCTGTCCACCCGGTTGCGCTCGATGAGGGCGCCGGCGGCCTGCATGACCGTGATGCCGCCCGCGGAGATGTCGTGCACGTTGTTGCCGCGGACGACGACGCCGGTGCTCGGCGTCCACGGACGGTAGTCGGCCGCGGGGACGCCCATCAGGTCCTCCCACAGGGAGTTCCAGCCCTCACGTTGCATCCACTGCGACCAGGTGACGATGCCGTACGAGCGGGAGTCGGCGACCTCGTTGTCCTCGATGCGCAGGTTCTGGAAATAGGTGGGGACGTCCTTGCCCCGCGCGCTGACGATGATCCCGCCCGCCGACGGGTTGGACGACTGGCTGCCCGAGGTGGCGCCCTGGATGGCGTGCACGTGGTTGCCGCGGATGGCGATGCCCGGCACGGCGCCCGCGTCGGTGGCGCTGACGCCGATGCCGATGCGCGGAGTGGTCCCGGAGCCGGAGTTGGTCACCTCCAGGCCGCTGACCACGACGTCGTGCTGGTTCTGCAGTTTGACGGCGGCGTCCACCGTGCCGCCGCCCGCGATGAGCGGCTTGGCGCCGGTGCCGTAGGAGGTGAACGTGATCGGGGCGGCGCTCGTGCCCGACCCGTTGGGGGCGAGCCGGCCGTTCCACTGGCCTCCGGCCTTGAAGCCGACGGTGTCCCCCGGCTGGAAGGTCTGGGCGTTGACCTTGCCGAGGGTCTTCCAGGCCGTCGCGGGGCTGCGGCCGTCGGCGTTGTCATCACCGTTCGGATCGATGAAGTAGGCGGTGCTCATTGCGTACGCGGCGGGGGTGAGGACCGGTAACCCGGTCACGGCCAGGACGGCCGCGAGGACCGTTCCGGCCAGGCGTGGACCACGTGCCATGGTGCTCCTTCTCCTGTGGCTCCAGGCCGGGGCGGCCTGGGGCCGGTCAGCTGCGGCTCTCTCCCAGGTCGGGAGCCGCGCGGATCTCGACCCGCGGCTGCGCGGGCGCCTCGTCGAGCTCCAGCACGACGAGGTCGTTGGCGCCCCGGCGCAGCAGCGGCCAGGGCAGGTAGAGGGTGACCTGCGGGCCGCGCGACCAGTAGCGGCCGAGGTTGAAGCCGTTGACCCAGACGTAGCCCTTGCCCCAGCCGGGCAGCGCGACGAATCCGTCTCTGACCTCCTCGACGTGCAGGGTCGCGCGGTGGAACGACGGCCCTGCGGCGCTGGTCTCGCGCCCCCAGGGCAGGGCCTCGATCGAGTCGAGCGGGACGGGGTCGATCTCCCAGCCGAAGACGAACTGCCGCTCGTGCCGCACGCCGCCGGTGACGCCCTTGCTCTCGCCCTGGATCGGGCCGTAGTTGACGCGGCCCATCGCCTCGACGACCAGCGTCACCTCCACGCCGCGCTCCGGGGTGGCGAGGGGCAGCGAGGTGACGGCGTCACGCTCCAGGGTCGCCCGAGGGACGCCGTCGATCAGCACGCGGGCCCGGTCGTGCAGGCCGGTGACCGTCAGCGGCAGCGCCTCCGGCCGCGGTCCGGGCACCTGGCCCCGGTAGACCGCCAGCCCGTACGCCTGGCCGAGCTCCTCGAACGTACGGGGAACGGCGCTGCGCACCGTGCCGGTGGAGAGCACGTCCAGGCAGTCCAGCAGGCTCAGGCGGGCCTCGCAGGCGATCTCTTGCGCGGGCAGCGTGGCGACCGGCTCGCGGGACGGCGCGGGCGGCAGCTCGGTGTGGCGGCCGAGGACCTCGCGGTAGGCCCAGAACTTGGCGGTCGGCTCGCCGTGCTCGGAGATCGGCGCGTCGTAGTCGTAGGAGGTGACCGTCGGCTCGTACCTGCCGTCGGCCTGCTCGCCCCCCGCGTTCGCGCCGGCCATGAAACCGAAGTTGGTGCCGCCGTGCGCCATGTAGAGGTTGACCGACGCGCCCCGGGTGAGCATCTCGTCGAGCAGCTTGGCGACCTCGTCCGGGTCGCGTACGTGGTGCTCCTCGCCCCAGTGGTCGAACCAGCCGTTCCAGAACTCCATGCAGAACTCGGGGTCGTCGCGGTTTCTGGCGAATTCGGCGAAGTGACCGGCCGGGTCGCTGCCGAAGTTGGCGGTCGCGTAGATCTCCGGCACGGTGCCGCCGGTGACCATGAGGCCCCAGCTTCCGTCGGAGGTGAACAGTGGCACGTCGATCCCCCTGCGGACCAGGCCCCCTGCCAGGTGGCGCAGGTAGACGTGGTCGTCGCCGTAGGATCCGTACTCGTTCTCGACCTGCACCATCAGGACGTTGCCGCCCCGGCTGACCTGCCGCGCGGCGATCCGCGGCATCAGCTCGTCGAACCAGCGGTCGACGGGCTCCAGCCAGCGGGGGTCGTGGCAGCGCCGCCGGAACTCCATCCAGGCCGGGATGCCGCCGTTCTCCCATTCCGCGCAGATGTAGGGGCCGGGGCGGACGATCGCGTACAGCCCGGCCTCCTCGGCGGCGGTGAGGAAGCCCTCCACGTCGGCCAGGCCGGTGAAGGTGAACTCGCCAGGACGGGGCTCGTGCAGGTTCCACGGCACGTACGTCTCGACTGTGTTCAGCCCCATCGCCCGCAGCTTGTTGAGACGGTCGGGCCACTGCTGGGGGAGCGTCCTGAAGTAGTGCATGGCGCCCGACAACACCTGGAACGGCTCACCGTCGAGGGTGAGGGCCTGGCGGGTGGCCTGGAAGCGGCGGCTCATGGACATGGAAGCGCTCTTCTCCTGCGCGTCGAGCACTGCCCGACTTATTAACGAAGCGAGGCTAAATATGTGTGGGCAAGCGCCTTCCCGTCAAGAGCCCGCTGCGTGCCCGTCGTGACGGCCGATTCCGGCCGCACCGACGTCAGGAGGGCTGGGCCTCGGGCAGCGTGGCGTCCACGTCGTACAGGCGGGCGTCGACGTGGTCGAGGGCGTGCCGCACCGCGCCGAGCACGACCGCCTGGTCTCCCAGGGTCGAGACGGCCAGCTCCGGCGGTTCCAGGCAGAGCGGGTCGAGATGGCGGCGCAACGGCTCCAGTAGGACGTCACCCGACCGGGAGACGCCGCCGCCGATCACGACCAGGTCGGGGTCCATCGTCAGTACCAGCGCGGCGATGCCCTCGGCCAGGTCATGGGCGTACTGCTCGACCGCCCAGCGCGCGGCGGGATCGCCCTGCCTGGCGGCCGCGAAGACCAGCCCGGCCACCTCCTCGGCGGGCGTTCCCGCCGGAAGGCCGGGGAACCCGGCCAGGTGTGAGGGGGCACGATGCCAGCCGACCAGCGGCAACGCGCCGATCTCGCCGGCCATGCCGCGTCCGCCTGCGTACAGTTCGCCGCCGATCAGCAGACCGGCGCCGGTGCGCACGCCCGACAGCACGAAGACCAGGTCCCGCGCGCCCGTCGCGACGCCCGTCCACCGCTCGGCCAGCGCCGCGAGGTTGCAGTCGTTCTCCACCAGGACCACGGGTCCGATGTCGTCATTCAGCTCGGCCACCAGGTCGACGCCCGTCCACTCGGGCAGGGCCACGGAGAGCTTGACCACGCCCTCCCGCGTCACCACGCCCGTGGTGCCGACGCAGGCGGCCATCAGGCGGCCGGCGTCGAGACCCGCGTCCCGCAACGCCCCGCGGGCGGCGCTCCTGACACCGTCCAGCCTGTCCGCCCGGCTCGCCTCCGACGTCAGCCGGGTGACGGACCGGCCCACGACGTGGCCTTCCAGGTCGCAGACGAGCGCGCGCACGGAGAACGAGCCGACGTCCACGCCGAGCACGTACCCGGCCTCCGCGCGAAAGCGGAACAGCCTCCTGGGCCTGCCCATCTGGCCGGTCTCCGGCGGCGACTCGGCCAGCCAGCCCGAGGCCAGCAGGTCCTCCGCCAGCCCTTCGACGGTGGGCCTGGACAGCCCGGCCCGCGAGGCCAGCTCGGTCAGGCCGATCGCGCCGTGCCCACGCAGCGCGCGCAGGGCAGTGACCATGTTGATCCGTCTCAGCCTGGAAGTGTCACTGCCGCGTACCCGCATGCCGCTCCCTCGATGAACAACGTCAGCAGACAAATGAAAACAGCCATCATTAGTAGCCGCAAGTCGAGGGACCGGCGGGGTGGTGGGCGCGAGCGTAGGGCTGGGATGACAACGATGTCAACGGTTGACTTGCTCCGATCTCTGCGACTACTAAATGCATTGAGTAAACCTACGAGAGGCCGGAGAAGCATGGGCGAGCCAGGAGATGTGTCCCCAGAGACCCCGGGAACTCCTCCGACGATTGCCGATGTCGCCCGGCTGGCCGGAGTGTCGAAGGGAGCCGTCTCGCTGGCGCTGAACGACAAGCCCGGCGTGAGCGAGGAGACCCGGCGGCGCGTCAAACAGGTCGCCGAGCAACTCAACTGGCGGCCCAGCATCCACGCCAGGGCCATGCTCCGCTCCCGCGCGTTCGCCGTCGGGCTGGTGCTCGCCAGGGCCCCCCGGCAGCTCGCAGTGGACCCGTTCTTCGCCGGATTCCTCGGCGGCGTGGAGAGCGTGCTCGACGGCAGCGGGTCGGTGCTGGTGCTTCAGGTCGTGGGCGAGGACGCGGAGAAGGAGGCCGACAGCTACCGGCAGCTGGTGCGCGAACGCCGCATCGACGGCGCGTTCCTGCTGGACATCCGTGACGGCGACCAGCGTCCGGCGCTGCTGCCCGCACTCGGGCTGCCCGCCGTCGCGGTCGGCCCTGCGGGGACGGACTGCGGCCAGGTTCCCGTGGTGGGCATCCGTGACGGCGACGGCATCGCCGCCGCGGTCGGGCATCTCGTGGAACTCGGCCACCGGAAGATCGCGTTCGTCGAGGGGGCGCCCGTCTACCGGCACTCCACGTCCCGCCTCGACGCCTGGCGGCAGGCCATGCGTTCCCACGGCCTGCCCGCCGACCTGCACGACGCCGGGCATTTCACCGGCGAGGGCGGCGCGGCCGCGACCCGGCGGCTGCTGCGCCGAAGGCCCACGGCGATCATCTACGCCAGCGATCTGATGGCCATCGCCGGCATGTCCGTGGCCCGCGAAGCCGGCCTGGAAGTACCCGGTGACCTGTCCGTCACCGGTTTCGACGACAACCCCGAGGCGGCGCACCTGCACCCGCCGCTGACCACCGTCAGGCAGGACCCCGTGGCGGTCGGAGCGGTCGCGGCCGAACTGCTCCTGGCCCAGATCGAGGGGCGGCGGACCACGCCGGAATCGCCGGCGCCCCAGCTGATCGTGCGCGGCTCCACCGCGCCCCCGTCGCCCATGCGCTGAATCGCCCCTCCCCACCGACAGGGCGTGCGCTGAATCCCCCCATCCCCACCAGCAGTAAGGAACGACCCATGTCCGATCACCGTAACTTCGCCATGTCCAGGCGCGGATTCCTGACCGGCGTCGGCGGCCTGGCCGCACTGGCGGCCTGCAGCGGTCCGGGCGGCGGCGCGGCCCCGGCCAAGAGCGGCGGCAAGCAGGCGGTCATCACTCACTGGGACAAGTGGGCCACCCAGGAGCCCTGGGTGAAGAAGGAGATCGAGCTCTTCCAGGCGGCCAACCCCGGCATCACGATCGAGCGCACGATGCAGGCCAGCGGCAACCTCGAGAACCTGCTCGACCTGGCCGCGCGCGGCGGCAACCTGCCCGACGTGTTCATGGTCGCCCAGGACCGGCTGGACGAGCACATCCAGGAGGGCCGCGTCCTGGACCTGTCCAAGTACGCCACGCTGGAGTGGCAGAAGACCTTCCCGGCCTACTCCTTCGTCGAGGGCGTCAACGCGGCCGACGGCAAGATCTACTCGGCGCCGTTCGACGGGTACGCGACCGACGTGCAGCTCTACCTCAACAACCAGGTCTTCAAGGACGCCGGCCTGGTGGAGGCGGACGGCACCGTCAAGATCCCCAAGAACTGGGACGACGTGACGCTGTTCGCCGAGCAGATCACCAAGAAGGGCAACGGCGGCGTGCACGGCCTGGGCTTCGGCAACAGCGCCTTCCCCATCATCCCCTGGTGGGTCAACTTCTTCGTCAACGGCTCGGGCACGCCGGCCACGCTCCCGTCGAGCACCCCGGGCGGCCTGGACCCGAGGACCGGCGCGTTCACCCTGCGCACCGAGCGTCCCTACCTCGACTTCCTCACGCTCTTCCTCGAATGGCGCGACAAGGGCTACATCTTCCCCCAGTCACTCAGCATCGACGACGAGATCTCCCGCCAGCACTTCGCCCGCGGCAAGTTCGGCATGATCGTGGGCGGCGTGTGGAACCAGCCCGGCTGGACCGACCTCGGCTTCACCGACTACACGACCGTCACCATGGTCCCGCAGGACGGGCAGCGCAAGAGCTTCTTCTACCGCGGCGCCGGCTCGGTCCACCTGGCCATCTCCGCCACCGCCAAGAACCCCGACCAGGCGTGGGAGTGGTTCAAATGGTGGCACGGCAAGGACGCCGCCGCGCGGTTCGTGCAGGAGCTCAAGGGCGGCGTCTCGATCCACCCGGAGGCCAACGACCCCAGCAAGATCGACTTCCCGCCGTTCGCCCAGTTCGTCGCCGGGGCCGAGCTCGTGCTGCCCGGCCCGCAGCCGTCGCTGCGCAACCCGGCCACCATCCACGTCGTGCCCAAGCCCGTCACCCCCAGCTTCGAGGACATCTGCACCGGCCTGTACACCGGCCAGATCAAGGACATGCGCGCGGCGCTCACCAAGCTGGCCGAGGACCTGGAGAGGGAGTTCGTCAAGGCGCTGGAGAAGGCCAACAAGGACGGCCACAAGGTGAGCAGGGACGACTACGTCTTCGCCGACTGGGACCTCACCAAGCCCTACAAGTGGGACATCCCCGCCTACCTCGGAGCCTGAGCCCCGATGCCGACCACTCAGCTCACCCGGGCCCGCGTGCCGGGCCCGGCCGCCGGACCGCGGCACGGCCCCTCGCTGTGGCGCCGCGTGCGGGCCAACGGCTGGTCGTACGCGTACCTGCTGCCGTTCGCCGTGCTCACCGGGGCCTTCACCGTCTACCCGATCTTCGCCTCGCTCGGCTACACCCTCTACGACTGGGACGGCATCGGGGAGCCCACCGACTTCGTCGGCCTGGCCAACTTCCGCGAGGTGGTCGCCGACGGCTACTTCTGGAACTCGCTGGCCAACGCCGCCCTTTACACGATCGTCCTGGTCCCGGTCCAGCTCGTCCTGGCGCTTGCCCTGGCACTGGTGCTGAACAACCCGAAGCTGCGCGGCTCCACGTTCTACCGGGCGATCTACTTCCTGCCCGCGGTCACCTCGATCGCGATCGTGGGCATCGTGCTCAAGCTGATGCTGGCCAACTTCGGCGACGCGCTCAGCGAGCCGCTGACCGGCCTCGGCCTCATCGACCGGCCGCTGCAGTTCCTCGGCGACCCCAACACGGTGTTGTGGACGGTCATCGTCATCGGCATCTGGAACACGCTCGGCTACAACCTGATCTACTTCCTGGCCGGGCTGCAGACCATCCCGAAGGACCTGTACGAGGCCGCCCAGCTCGACGGCGCCGGCCGGATCGCCAGATTCGCGCACGTCACCGTACCCGGCCTGCGCAACGTGGGCCTGGTGATCCTGTTCCTGGCGATCATCGGCAGCCTGCAGGTCTTCGACCTGGTCATGGTGCTGACCGGCGGCGGCCCCTACTTCGCCTCCGACGTGGTCAACACCTACGTCTACCGCCAGGCGTTCGGCCAGGTGGGCACCGGCAGGGTGACCGACCCGGACATCGGGCTGGCTTCGGCCGCCTCCTTCTTCTTCGGGCTGCTCCTGCTGGTGCTCACGGCGTGCCAGATGCTGGCGATCAAGAGGCTCCGGGCCCGCAGGGAGCGCGCATGAACCGCCTCGGCACCGCGCCCGCCCGCCGCGCGTTGACCCACATCCTGCTGCTCGGCTTCGGGTTCGCCTACGTCTACCCGTTCCTGTGGGCGGTCGGCAGCTCGCTGAAGTCGAAACTCGACTTCCTCGACACCGGACTGAGCCTGATCCCGCCGGCGCCGCGCTGGGAGAACTACGCCCAGGCGTGGCAGGAGGCCAGCTTCGGCACGTACTTCATGAACACCCTGATCATCTCCGTGACCAGCGTGCTCCTCACCCTGCTCTTCACCGCGATGGCCGGATTCGCCCTGGCCAGGACCACGTTCCCGGGCAAGAAGATCGTGATCGGCGTCATCATGATCACGTTCCTGCTGCCGCACGGATACACGATCATCCCCGTCTTCGACCTGGTGAACGCGCTCGGGCTGCTCAACACGCTGTGGTCGGTGATCCTCGTCCAGGTCGGGGGCGGTCTGGTGTTCGGCACGTTCATGTTCATGGCCTACTTCTCCACCATGCCGCGCGAGCTGGAGGAGGCGGCGCGGGTGGACGGCGCCGGCTTCAACACGTTGTTCTTCCGCGTGATGTTGCCGCTGGCCAAGCCGATGGCGGCCACGCTCGGGCTGTTCACGTTCATCAGCTCGTGGAACAACTTCTTCCTGCCGCTGGTGTTCACGCTGGGCAGGCCCGAGCTGCGCACCGTCGGCGTGGGCCTGTACGCCTTCACCAACCAGACCACCACCAACTGGACGCTGCTGTGCGCCGGGGCGATCATCTCCCTCGCCCCGATCGTGATCGTGTTCATCGTCGCCCAGCGCTACATCGTCGAGGCCATCGCCGGGGCGGTGAAGGCATGAGGCCGCACGTGGTCGTCTTCGGCCTGGACGGGGTGCGCCATGACACGCTCCTGGCCGCCCGCACCCCGGAACTGGACGCCATCGCGGCCGCCGGCTTCCTGGCCCCGGTCCGCGTCAACGACGCCGCCCCGACGATCTCCGGCCCCGGCTGGGCCACGATCGCCACCGGGGTCCTGGCCGACAGACACGGCATCTACGACAACGACCTGACCGGCCACCGAATCGCGAAATATCCGGACTTCTTGACGCGGGTGCGCCTGCCCGACGTCGTGGTGCACGAGGAAGGGCTCACCCCCGCCTACACCGCGGCCGTCGAGAGTTGCGACCGGCGGATCGGCCGGGTGCTGGCCGCCATCCGCCGCCGGCCCTCGTACGCGGGGGAGCGGTGGACCCTGATCGCGGTGACCGACCACGGGCACGTGGACGTCGTCGGCGGCCACGGTGGGGACAGCGAGGCGGAACGCACGGCCTGGATCGCCGCCTGCGGGCCCGGCGTGCCCGCCGAGCCGCCCGCCCGGCTGGAACAGGCCGACGTGCACGCGCACGTGCTGGCCGCGCTGGGCGTCGAGCCGCGCCGGGAATGGGCGCTGGCGGGCCGGCCCTTCTTTCCGCGCCCCGGATGACCGACCGCCTTGCCACGTAGTGATCCATCAAGAGGAGACATGGTGTCGTTGCTGATTCCCCTGGACACCGGATGGACGGTTCGTCCGGATTCGCCCAGTCCGTTGCCCGGCGGGACGGTACTGGCGGCCAGGGTGCCGGGGTGCGTGCACACCGACCTGCTGGCGGCGGGGCTGGTGCCGGATCCGTTCCTGGACGACAACGAGTCGAAGCTCGCCTGGGTGGGCCGGACCGACTGGCTCTACCAGACGTGGCTGCCCGAGCTCGACGACGCCTACGAGCACACCGACCTGGTGTTCGACGGGCTGGACACGGTGGCCGAGATCCGGGTCGGCGACCGGGTGCTGGGACGTACGCGCAACATGCATCGCTCGTACCGCTTCGACGTGACCGGGGCCGCCGGCCCGCTGTCGGTGCGGTTCACCTCGGCCTACACCGAGGCCGAGGCGGTGCGCAAGGAGGTGGGGGACCGGCCCACCACCTACACCGAGCCGTTCAACTTCGTGCGCAAGATGGCCTGCTCGTTCGGCTGGGACTGGGGGCCGACGCTGGTCACGGCGGGCATGTGGCGGCCGGCGCGGCTGGAGCGGTGGAACACCGCCAGGCTCGCCCTGGTGCGGCCGCTGGTGACCGTCGACGACCGCGACGGCCGGGTGGAGCTGCGTCTGGAAGTGGCGCGCACGTCCCGCGACCGGCCGCTGGAGGTGCTGGTGCGGGTCGGCGAGGTGACCGCGCGAGCGGAAATCCCGCCGGATCGCACCGAGGCCGTGGTGGTGGCCGAGGTGCCGCGGGCCGCCCTGTGGTGGCCCAGGGGCTACGGCGAGCAGGCGCTGTACGACTGCGTGGTGGTGCTGTCGGCCGACGGCCGTGAGCTGGACCGATGGGAGCGCAGGATCGGCTTCCGCACGGTCGAGCTGGACACCAGGGCCGACCCCCACGGCAGCGGGTTCACGCTGGTGGTCAACGGGGAGCGGATCTTCACCCGCGGCGTCAACTGGATCCCCGACGACGTCTTCCCCAGCCGCGTCACTCCAGGACGCTACCGGCGTCGGCTCACCCAGGCCACCGAGGCGAACATCGACCTGATCCGCGTGTGGGGCGGCGGCATCTACGAGGACGAGGCGTTCTACGACGCCTGCGACGAGCTCGGGCTGCTGGTGTGGCAGGACTTCCTGTTCGCGTGCGGCGCCTACAGCGAGGAGGAGCCGCTGCGCGGCGAGATCGACGCCGAGGCGCGGGAGAACGTGGCCAGGCTCATGCCGCATCCCTCCCTGGTGGTGTGGAACGGCAACAACGAGAACCTGTGGGGATTTCGCGACTGGGGCTGGGAGGAGCGACTGGCCGGCGCCTCCTGGGGCGAGGGCTACTACCTCGGCCTGCTGCCCAGGATCGTGGCCGACACCGACCCCACCCGCCCCTACTGGCCCGGCAGCCCCTGGTCGGGCTCATGGAGCCGGCACCCCAACGATCCCGCCCACGGCACCACCCATTCCTGGACCGTGTGGAACGAGACCGACTACGCCGACTACACCCTCGACGTGCCCAGGTTCGTGGCCGAGTTCGGCTGGCAGGCCCCGGCCGCCTGGGCGACGCTGCGCCGCGCGCTGTCCGACGCGGAGCTGTCGGCGGACTCACCGCTGCTGAACCACCGCCAGAAGGCCGCCGACGGCGCGGGCAAGCTGGCCCGCGGCCTGGCCCGCCACTTCGACCCCCCGGAGTCGTTCGACGACTGGCACCATCTCACTCAGGTGGTGCAGGCCCGAGCGATCGCCACCGGCATCGAGCACTGGCGCGCGAACTGGCCCGTGTGCGCGGGCACGATCGTCTGGCAGCTCAACGACTGCTGGCCGGTCATCTCCTGGTCCGCCATCGACGGCGACGCCCGGCTCAAACCGCTCTACTTCGAGCTCCGCCGCCTGTACGCCGACCGGCTGCTCACCCTGCGCGAGGACCGGGCCGCGATGATCAACCAGGCCGCGACGCCCTGGGAGGGCAGCCTGCGGGTGCGGCGGATGCGGGTCGACGGCGCCGTCCTGGCCGAAGCGGAGCTGCCCTTCCACGCGGCCGCGCGCACCGTGGTCACGCTGGAACTGCCCGCCGGCCTGGCCGCCGCCGAGGACGTCACCCGGGAGTTCTGGATCGCCGAGGGCGACGGCCTGCGGGCGTGGCGGTTCGCCTGCCCCGACCGCGACTTCGCCTACCCGCCGCCCCGCATGGACGTCGAGGTGCACCCCACCGCCACCGGCTGCCAGGTGACGATCACCGCGCGCACCCTGATCCGCGACCTGTACCTGCACGCCGACCGGCTGCACCCCGCGGCCGCCGCCGATCAGGGCCTGACCACCCTGCTGCCCGGCGAGCGCCACACCGTCGCCGTGCACGGCTGGACGGGCGAACCGGACCAGCTCGACGGCGCCCTTCTCTGCGTCAACCCCCGTCGAACCGCCTGACCTGGAGTCACCGTGCACCTCATCCCCCGCCCGGCCCGCCTGACCACGACGCCGGGCGCCTGGCAGCTCACCGAGACCACCGGCCTCCTCGCCGACCCCGCCGCCGGCGAGGCCGCCGAACTGCTGCGCGAGCTGGTGGGCAGACCCGCGGGCAGCAAGCTGGCCCCGGCGGCCGAGCCCGGCCCCGACACCATCCGGCTGCGGGTGGACCCGGCGCTCGCCGACGAGGAGTACCGCCTGTCGGTCTCCGCCGAAGGCGTGGTGATCACGGGTGGCCGGCGCGGCCTCCCGTTCGCCGTCCAGACGTTGCGGCAGCTCCTTCCCGCGGAGATCTTCGCCACCGGCCCGGACGGGGGAGCGGCGTGGGCGGTGCCGTACGTGGAGATCGAGGACGCGCCGCGCTTCGGCTGGCGCGGCGTGATGCTGGACGTGGCCCGCCACTGGTACCCCGTGGAATTCCTGTACCGGATGGTCGACCTGGCCGCGTTGCACAAGCTCAACGTCGTCCACCTGCACCTGACCGACGACCAGGGCTGGCGGATGGAGATCGACCGCTACCCGCGCCTGACCGAGGTGGGGGCCTGGCGCGCGGAGTCGATGCTCGGCCACTACACCGAGGGCCGCTACGACGGCGTCCCGCACGGCGGCTTCTACACCAAGCGCGAACTGCGCGACCTCGTGGCCCACGCGCGGACGCGCGGCATCACGATCGTCCCCGAGATCGACATGCCCGGCCACATGCGCGCCGCCATCGCCGCCTACCCCGAGCTGGGCGACGACCCGGGCCGCGCGCGGCCGGTGGCCACCGATTGGGGCGTGCACGAGCAGGTGCTGAACGTGTCCGAGGAGACCATCGCCTTCTGCCGCCACGTGCTGGAGGAGGTGCTGGAGGTCTTTCCGAGCGAATGGATCCACGTCGGCGGCGATGAGTGCCCCAAACGCGAGTGGGAGGAGTCGCCGCGGGCCCAGGCGCGCCTGCGCGAACTGGGGCTGCCCGACGCCGACGCGCTGCAGAGCTGGTTCATCGGCCGCATGGCCGCCTTCCTGGCCGAGCACGGACGGCGGCTGATCGGCTGGGACGAGATCCTGCAGGGCGGCCTCACGCCGGGCGCGACCGTGATGTCCTGGCGGGGCGAGCAGGGCGGCATCGACGCCGCCCGGGCGGGGCACGACGCGGTGATGTGCCCGCACACGCACACCTACTTCGACTTCTACCAGGCGGAACCTGACGGGGAACCGCTGGCCATCGGCGGCCTGACCACCCTGGAGCAGGTCTACGCCTACCAGCCGGTCCCCGCCGGGCTGGACGCCGAGGCGGCCGGGCACGTCCTCGGCACGCAGGGCCAGCTGTGGAGCGAATACCTGCCCACCACGGCCCACGTGGAGTACATGGCCTTCCCCCGGCTGTGCGCCCTGGCCGAGGTCGCCTGGGGCACGGCGGGCGAGTACGCCGAGTTCACCGAACGCCTGCTCGCCCACCGCCGCCGCCTGGACCACCTCGGCGTCGCCTACCGCCGCTGACGCACTACGCGAACAGGCGGACCGCCTTCAGGTGGAAGGGGGCGCGCGATCGGAGCACGCGCACCCGGAACCTGGCGGCCTCGACCGGGGCCGGCAGCGTGATGACGCGCTTGGCCCCGACAGTGCCGCAGGCGGCGATCCGTCGCCATCCGGCCGCCTCCTCCGCCTCGACCAGCAGTGATTCGACGAGCTGGCCGTGGCGCAGGTCCTCGGCCAGCACGATCCGCTGGATACGGGCGGGGCCGCCCAAGTCCAGGACGACGCCGTCGCCGTCGGCCGTGCGCGCGGCCCCTTCGGCCAGGTCGCGGGCGAAGTCCCGGTCGATCCGCGCCGACCACTCGCGCAGCACCGCCACGTCGGCGTCGGCCAGCCTGCCCCGCCGGTCCGGCGGCACGTTCAGCAGCAGCACCGCGCCGCGCCCGACCGACTCGTTGTAGATCGTCATCAGCTCGTCGGCCGACTTGGGCTCCTGCTCGGCGTGGTAGAACCAGCCGGGACGGATGCTCACGTCCACCTCCGCCGGCCACCACTGCAGGAAGTCGCCTTCCGCCCGGGCGAGGAAGTCGCGGCCGCCAAGGTCGGGGGCGTCGTAGCGGGCCACGTCGACCCGCTCGCGCTCGACGGTGACCGGGACCACGTTCCACTCGTCCTCGCGGGCCAGGCCGCTCTCGTTGCCGACCCAGCGCACGTCGGGCCCGCAGTTCGCGATCGCCGCCTCGGGGGCCAGCCGCCGGATCAGCGCGTACCAGCTGTCGAAGTCGTACTCCTCCACGTGGCCGGCGGGGATGCGGCCCTGGGAGCCGTCGAACCACACCTCGTCGATCGGGCCGTACCCGGTCAGCACCTCGTGGAGCTGGCCCAGCATGTACCCGCCGTAGTCGGTGGAAGGCAGCGTCAGGTCGCCGATCCGCCTGGGCGTGCGGGGGCTGCCGTTGGCGTACGTGGGCTCGTGCTCGTCGGCCGGTGAGATGTAGACGCCCACCTTCAGCCCATGGGCCCGCATGGAGTCGGCGAACTCCCGCAGCACGTCCCCCTTGCCACCCCGCCAGGACGAGGAGGCCACGCAGTGGCGGGTCAGGGCCGAGGGGTAGAGGACGAATCCGTCGTGGTGCTTGACCGTCAGGATCGCCAGGGTGAACCCGGCGGCCTTCAGCTCGCGCGCCCACTGGTCGGTGTCGAGGTCCTCGGGCTGGAAGGCGTCGGGGTCCTCGTCGCCGTAGCCCCATTCGAGACCGGTGAAGGTGTTCACGCCGAAGTGCAGGAACGCCGTGCGCTCCAGCGCCTGCCAGGCGAGCTGCCGCTCGGTCGGGCGGACCAGGGCGGCCCGTGCCACCACGTCGTCGCCGTTCCCGATCGGCACCCGCCAGCCCGGCTCCGCCGGTCCGTCGGCCGGGGTGGCGCGGTGGGCGCGCCCGCCGTTCAGCGTCGAGGGGTCGAACCTCCCGTCGAAGGCGACCACGCGGATCCGCGAGAGCACCCCGGCCAAGCCGCTCACCACGACGTCGCCGCCGCTCACCGTCACCCCCTCCGTCACCTCGACGGGTTCCTGGCCGGTGACCAGCAGCAGGACCCGCTCGGCCGTCTCCCCCTGGGGGACCAGCCGCACCTCCACCGCCAGCCCGCGCCCGGGCGGCTCGACGGCCACCGCCACACCCTGGCCGTCGCCGTCGAGCAGCAGGCCGTGCCCCGGCCTGATCACCTCGTCACCGGTCAGCCTGCGCACCGCGCCGACCTCGCCCGTCGCGGGCGTGTACTCCTTCGCGGACGTGAACGTCCCGGCGAAACGCACATCCACCAGCACCGTCGTCATGTTCCACGCCTTTCATCAACCATCGGCCGACCAGAAGGGGGCGAGCACGGCGACGCCCTTGTCACCGAGGCCGAACCAGGCGAGCTCGTGGATGGCGAGCCGCCCTTCGGAGGCGCATGTGCTCGATGAATTCTCCCCTTCATCACCCGCAACAAGGAATGGGCTTGGCGCGTACCCGTCAGCGCTCACTCGCGCTCAGTTCGAGCCGCATGTGAGTATCCATGGAGGACCCCGTGGCCTGGCCCTACGTCGACCTCAGCGCCGAAGCCGTCGCCCTCAGCCAGCAGGACCCCGCCCGCCGTCACCCTGTGTTGGGTCCACGCGCTCAAGCTTGGTCCAGCCGGTCCAGCCTCGCTCCTTCAGCAACTCGATCAGCCGGCGAGCGGGCGGCACGGTGTCGAACGCCAGCGTGTCCATCAGCTTGACGAACGGTGGCTCGACGTCGACATCGCCGACGTAGTCCTCGCCCCGCTCGTCGGCCACCCGCGTGATGTAGGCGGCCAGCTTGTCGGCCAGCTCGACCAGCCGCGAGTCGTCGTCGGCCCGGTCGAGAGCCTGGCTCAGGGTGAGATAGAGAGCGATGAGCCGCGGATCGGCGACCTGTTCCCGCTTGCGTGCCATCCACTCCGGCACGCGCTCGGGGGAGTGCGCGGCCAGCGGGATCCAGCCGTCGCGTTCGACCTCGACGATCCGCTCGTCGATCCCCAGCGCCCTCAGCCGGTCGAGAAACTCGACCACCTCCGGTGGCAGCGCCAGGCTGTCGCCGGCAGTGAGGCGGGCGATCCGCTCCCGGTGCCGCTGCCGCTCCCGGATCTCCGCCCGCAGCCGCTTGTCGATGTCTGCGACCGCTGCGGCGAACTCTTCCTCGCCGGCCTGTAGCAGCTCCCGCACTCGCGCCAGCGGGACCCCGGCCTCGGCGAGGGTCCGGATCCTGATCAGCTCGACCACGGAGTCGCCGCCGTACCTGCGATAGCCGGAGGGGTCCCGCTCCGGCTCCGGCAGCAGCCCCTTGGCGTGATAGTGCCGCACCGCGCGCACCGTCACTCCGGCGTACGACGCCAGTTCGCCGATGGTCAGCATCGAACCAGTCTCCTCCTGCAGGAGGTGTTCAAGAAGTCGGCCTGGCCGCTGGAGCCAGTGCACCTCGGATGATCTGGGCGATTTCCTGGGCGTGGGTGAAGACCAGCCGGTGATCGGCGTCGAGCCAGGACGTGGAGATGCGGGGCTGCTCGCGGACCAGCCGGTCCACGCCGGCACGCCAGTTCTGATTGAACCGCGGCGCATGCCCTTCGCCGCTGTCGCCGGCCATCGAGGTAGACATGATCATGCTGATGGGCCGGTCGATCTTCTGGTACCGGTCGAGGATTCCGGACCGGATCATATCGATCTCGACATTGAGCTCGAAGATTTCCTGGGCGGTGAGCAACACCTGACGCGCGCTGTCCCGTCCGGCCTCCTGCTGCGTCGCCATCTCCTCCCACATCGCGCGGAACTCCGGCAGGTCGGCCTCGGTGATGAACGGTTCGGGCACCGGGTTCGCCCCGTCGATGAGAATCAGCTCGGCGACGGCGTCAGGATGCTCGGAGGCATAGTGCACGGCCAAGTCCGCGCCCAGCGAGTAGCCTACGAGCACGGGCGCCGAGGGCGGGTCGAGGCGTCCCAGCTCCGCCAGCACGGCGATGAGATCGCTGAGGAACGCCTCGAAGGAGTACCGGTCGGCGGCCGAGGCGAGGCCATGGCCCCTGAGGTCGAAGGTGACCACGTCGTGGTCGCGCTGCAGCAGCTCGGTCAGCTCGTGCAGATCGGCCTGCGTCGAGCTCAACCCAGGGCACAGGACCAATGGCCGACCCCGGCCACCGCGAGACACCGGGATCGTGACACCGTCGTGGTGGACTGTGAAGTGCCGCATCGCACCGGCTTTCGTCGTCATGCCGACCATGCTGAAGGGTTGACCCTGCGTCAGGGTCAACCGTCGCGGCGACATGACCTCTGCGCACCCGAGGCCGTCGGCGAACCATCCGTCTTGGGTGGCCACAGCGTGATCTCGAACGGACCCGCCCTCCACGGCCACTTGCAATCATGCGATTGATTGATATTGTGCGTCCATGCCAGAAGATCAACCCCAGGCGACGAGCAAAGCGGCGCGTACGAGGGAGCGCATCCTTGATGCGGCCCTCGACGAGTTCTCCGCCAAGGGTTACAGCGGCGCTCGCACCGCGGCGATCGCCAAGCGCGCCGGCGTCAACGTGCAGCTGATCTCCTACTACTTCGGCGGCAAGGAAGGCCTGCTGGAGGAGTTGCTGTCGGGCTGGCAGGAGCGGCGCTCGAAGTTGGTGCCGGCCAGCAAGGCCGAGCCGTTCCTGGAGAGCTTCCGCATGGTGTTGAACGCCACCTTGCGTGATCCCCGGCGAGCCCGTCTCGTGGTGTGGCAGGCGCTGGGTGACTATCCCGGCGACACTGAAGCGCTGGCGCGGGAATGGCGCACCGTGGCCGCCGCCGCCGTCGAGCAGACGCGCGCCCGGCAGGCGTCGGGAGAGATCGGCGATGGCCACCCGCCCGAGTTCGTGACGCTGCTCTCCTTTCTCCTCGCCTTCGCCCCGGTTGCGCTTCCACAGGTGATCGAGGGGATCTACGACGTGGATCCGCTGTCGGAGGAGTACCGGCAACGCGTGAGCGAGGCCCTCTCTGCATTTCTGGACGTACGGCACGCATGAGGCCCGTCCTCATGTGCGAAATCATTCAATTGATTGATTAAGGAGTTTCCATGATCCGCGTCCTCGTCACAGGAGCCACCGGCCGGCAGGGCGGAGCCGTCGTCGCACGCCTGCTCAAGCACGGCCATGAGCCTGTCGCCTACGTCCGCGACCCCGCGACACCGGCGGCGGACGCGCTCGCCGCACAGGGCGTCCGCCTCGTGACCGGCGATCTCGCCGACCGCGAAGCCCTCACCAGGGCGGCAAGGAGCATGAATGCGATCTTCGGGCTGACCGTCCCCTTCGGCCAGAACGGCGCCGCCGAGGAGATCGCCCAGGGCCGCGCCCTCGCCGACGCGGCGAGGGCGGTGGACGCCCACCTGGTGTACTCCTCGGTCAAGGGGGCGGCGAGCGAGGCCGACTTCACGGTCGAGCACGCCTCCGCGAAGCAGGTCGTGCACCGCTATCTCGTCGAGCAGGGCACCACTTTCACCGGCATTCAGCCGGCCTACTTCATGGAGAACGCCCTCAATGTGGGTCTGACCCGGCTGAACCAGGGCGTCTACGCCTTCCCGCTCTCTCCTGATCGCAAGCTCGACCAGGTCACCGTGCTGGACATCGCCGGCATGGCCGTCTACGCGATCGAGAACCCCGCCAAGCTGTCCGGCAGAGCGATCGACGTCGTCTCCGACAGCGTGACCACCCTGGAGGCCGCGGGCTTCCTGTCCGAAGCCATCGGCTCGGACGTGCCGTACGAGAACATTCCCATCCCGATGATTCGCCAGTGGGCCGGGGAAGAGATCGCTGACATGTTCCAGAGTTTCGAGGACAACCGGGTGCACACCGACATCGCCGCGCTGCACGCGGAGTTCCCGGAGGTGGGCTGGCACTCCTACCTGGACTGGGCGCGGACGGTCGACTGGGACCAGGTGCTCGCTCAGCAGCCTGGCCGGGGCTGAATCCCCTCGATGGGACAGAGGACCAGGCCGCGCGCGGCACCGCCGTCGGCGAGGTCGACGCGGTCGCGGTGACACAACGACGCCCTGGCCGTGCCGGCCACGGCCAGGGCCGGCTGAGGTCGCTGGCGAGGCGCCCACGGGGCTACGGCAAGCCTTGCCCTGAGCACCTACATCCGGGAAACGAGCAAGCATTGCGTGGGAAGCGACCATGTTGGAACGGATGCCGACGAAGGCGCGCACGTCCGGCGATCAGGCGCCGGGCGGTCTGCACCAGCACCGCCGGAGCCTCCGGTTCTCTTAAGATCACTCAAGAAAAGCCCCCTACAGGAAGAGCTCACTCATGCGCACCATTTACGTCGTCACCCATCCGGAGGCGACGCACCACGTCGAGAGGGTCGTCGGCGGCTGGCATGATTCGCGGCTGACACCGGCCGGCCTCAGCGCGGCTACCTCCATTGCCCAAGCGCTGCGGACCCAGATCCCGGACGGCGCCGATGTGGAGCTGTTCTCATCGGATCTGCAGCGCACCCGGCAAACGGCCGAGAGGATTGCCGAGCTGCTCGGCGTGAAACCGATCCTGGACCGCAGACTGCGGGAGAAGTCCTACGGAGAGGCGGGGGGAAGGCCACAGGAGTGGCTGGACCAGCGATTCGTCCCGCCGCCGGCTGTCGGAGAGCGGCTGGAACACGACGAGGGTGTGGAAGGTGCCGAGACCAAGGCGGTATGGGCGCGGCGCATCTACGCGGCCATGGACGAGATCTTGCAGAGCCCCTGCGAACACCAGATCATCGTGACGCACGGCGGCTCTCTGACACTCGTCGTGACGTCCTGGCTCAGGATACCGATCAAGGCGGTCGGCTATGCCAGCTTCCGGGTGCCATCCGGCAGCATCACCACGCTGCACGAAGACGATTTCTTCCACAACCGCACGGTCGTCAACCTCGGCGACATCCGCCATATCGACTCCGCCAAAGCCGGCTGACCTCACCTGACCCGCTTCGACGGCCAACGAGGTGAGGTGCTACCGCCGAGCATCAAGCGGGTCGCTCGCAGAGGTCGAAGGACGCGCAAATCGCCCGCATGGCGACGAGGTGGGCGTCTTCAGCGCGCACGACCCGTGGGAGCTCCAGCGCCACACATCGTCGCCCGCCTAGCGACCTTTGGCCGGTAGTAAGGCCGGTGCCGGCGTGTTGGGCCTGCGGGCCGCCGGGCTTCGCCGCGACGATCTCGTCGGTGAGGGCCTGCGCGGCGTCCTTGTCGAACACCAGCCGGCTCTCAAGAACGGCCGAGCCCTTGACGTGCTCCTCGAGGATCGCGGCAATCCGCCGGCGTCGGTGACGTCCCGGGCACAACATCTGCGGCGTTCCATGCGTCGGAATAATCATGAACTCACGCACTGAACACATGAGCAGCCCGATGGCCCGCCGACTTGGAGCCTGCGCGGGGATCATCGCCGTCGCGACCTCGCTGGCACCGATCCTCGCCGCGGGCACCGCCGCCGCGGACACCACGACGGCTCAGGCCACGGCCGCCGCCTCCGGAGAGACCGGTCAGGCCGCGAACCGGTTCGACGGGGTCGACTGGACGGCCGTGGTGGCGCAGGCACTGGACTGCCCCAAGCCAAAGCCGAACGACACCTGGTATGTCGTGCGCGCCCGCGTCGCCGCTGTAGGCGACCTTACGGGTGACGGACGGCGCGAGACCGTGGTCGTATCGTCCTGCCCGAGTCCGACGTCGAGCAATCCGCTGATCGCCTTCGTCTACGACGGCGCCTCCAAGCGCTCGGCCCCCCGCCTGATCGGCGAGCTGGGCAAGAACCGCTACTTCAAGTCCCAGAAGGTCACCATCCAGAACGGGCGGGTGCACCTACGCGGCCAGGCGGTCAGCGACCGGGCCCCCAACTGCTGCCCGGATCTGGTCGTCCGCCAGACCTACAAGTGGAACGGCACGCAGTTCCGCAGGACGTCCGAGAAGGTGTCCCGCATCTCGTGAGCCCCCTGACTGCCGTCGGCAGGCGCAACGTCCGGGCGTGCGCCGGCGCACGACCTGGACCTGCGCCGGCGGATCGGCCGTCACCGAGCGCCCGAAAGGAGTGCCCGCACCTTCCCCGGCTGTCCTGCTCGGCGGGCAGGGCACCGCGCCGAGGGGGGCGAACGTCTCGAGCGCCCGTTGCAACAGCACGCCGGCCTCGGCCTTGCGGCACATTCTGCGCAGCCACTCGCCGAGCTCGGAGTCACCTCCGGACCGCGACTGCCTGCCATGAAGTGATCATCCGCCGCTGAGCCTGTGGGTGCCCGAAACTCGGCCGTTGTGGCTGACCTGGGGTTCGGCGCTCCCGTTCTTGCGGGCATGATCGCTGTCCATGGCGCTGCGACTGGTTCATGTGATCTTCGTCCGGCTCACGGGTTGGGTGGTGCCGCCGGACCGGTCGCGGGAGGCGGAAAAGGACCAAGGATCGGCCCCTGCCGTGGTGACGGGTGGCGGGGCAGGGGCCGATCAGCATGGGATCAAATGCAGCGGACCTTTCCGCCCACGTACCCTGAGTAATTGCCCATGTCTATCTCGACCTGGGGTCTGACGCATTCTTTGACATACACCGAGATGGCCTTGCTTCGACCCGTGAACGTGTGGGTGTGCACCCACTCGTCCGCCGCGCTTTTCGGCTTTCCCAACGTGGCGTTAGTGGAGTTGCGGGGCGGTACGTGGGGGCGGAAGGTCGTCCCGCCGGCGGAGTCGACCGACGAGGCCGATGATCAATGAACCCGTGATGATCTCTCCTGGTCAGAAGTACTGCGAGGACAGGTCGTCGGCGGGCCAGGTCTTGATCGCCTGAGCGGCGTTGTAGAGCTCGTCGAGGAACGCGTCGAAGTCGGGCGAGCCCGACTCTTCGCGCCTGTTGAACGTCGCGCACAGCGCGATCCCGTTGTAGGTCCTGCTCAGCACGGCGAAGGCGCCAGGCATCGAACCCGAATGCCACAGATTGAGACCGCTGCCCATGGATCGGATGAGCCAGCCGCCGCCGTACCAGGCGCCGCTCTCAAAGGAGCCGGTCTCCGGCTTGGCCAGCAACGCCGAGACGGATGCTGGAGAGAGCACCGAGGTGGTCCCGTCGAAGATCCTCGTGAGCCGGACGAGATCGACGGCGGAGGCCGCCCAGCCGCCGGCGGCGTCGAAGTTGGCGTAGTTGCTGCCGCCATAGGGGTACGGCACGACCTTTCCCGAGTCGTCGAGCACGGTCTTGGCTGTGTAATTGGACAGGTAGGGCACCTCGCCGGTGCCTGGGTTCGAGGTCAGCCTCGGCCGGGTCACCCCCAGCGGGCGCATCACCTTGCTCTGGACGTACGTGGCGTAGTCCAGGCCCGACACCTTCTCGATGACCCTGCCCAGCAGCAGGAAGTTGTAGTTGTTGTAGGAGTACCGGGTGCCGGGGTCGTGGTCGAGCGGGCGGCTCGTGGCGTATCTCAGAATGTGCTCGACCCCGATCGGGAGCGGCACGTCGAGCTCCGCGGCGATGACATGGTCGGAGAAGAGGTAGTCACGTCCGGCGGCCGTCTTGTCCCAGCCGCCGAGGTGCTGGAGGAGACGGCGCACGCTGACCGTGACCAGCCGGGGGTCGGCGGCGAGTGAGAGGCCGAGCAGGTCCGCCACGGAGTCGGAGAGCCGAAGTCTGCCCTCCTGGACCAGTCGCATGATCGCGACGGCGGTGATGTGCTTGCTCAGGCTCGCGACCCTGAACAGGCTGGTCGGTTGGACCGGGGTGTTCGCCTGGCCGTACGACCCGTAGCCGCGGGCCAGCACCAGCCTGCCCGCCTTGGCGACGGCGAGCTGCGCGCAGCTGATGTTGCGCTCGGCGAGGAAGGTCCGCATCATCGCGTCGAGCGAGGCGAGTTCCTCGGGCACTGCCCCGGTGACTGCATCGGCGTGGGCAGGCAGGGCGCCGAGGGCGAGCGTGGCCGCGCCGATCGTGAGCAGTGTGCGGCGTGTGATCATTGTTCGTCCTCTTAGGGGCAGATGGCCGATGTGGTGGTGTGGCCCCACTCGTGGTCACCCCACTGGGTCGCGCCGAATCCCTGGAAGCAGGGCTTCGTCCGCTTGACGGCGAGCCTGCCGGAGCGCGTCAGCTCGTTCTCGGTCCTGAGAGTCGACCAGGTGGAGCAGCCGGATCCCCGATCCGCGCACTGCCGGAGCGCGACGAGCATCCGCTTCCTGGTCTGCTTCGACTGCTCGGTGGTGTTGACGTACGCGCAGATGGTGGCGTTGGAGGGCGTGTAGAACACTTCCAGGTAGGTGCCGATCACGCCGTTGGTCCGGATCTGCTCCCGTGCGATCCGCTGGCCGTAGCACTGCGGCAGCGACTGAGCCGAGGCGGGCGCGGGCGCGGCCGGGACGGCGGTGAGCGCCGCGGCTACGGCGATGCCGCCGATCTTGAGTACGTTCATGCGGCACAAGCATGGGGAGCGAAGAATTTGATCACACACCCGCGCCAGGCCTTACGATCATTGCGATCAAACGCCCAGCAGGAGGTGGACTGGTGTCGGATGGCGTGCGGCGCGGCAGGCGGAAGAATCCACTCGTCCACGACGGCACCCCGGTGACAGCCTTCGCGCTGGGACTGCGTGAGTTACGCGCCCGGGCGGGTGACCCGCCATATCGGCAAATGGCCGAGAAGACGCACGTCGCGCCGAACGTCCTGTCGCAGGCCGACTCCGGGCATCGCCTGCCCACGGCGGAGGCACTGGTGGCCTATGTCCGTGCCTGCGACGGCGAGGTCGAGGAGTGGAAGGCGCGCCTGGCTCGAGCCCATGCGGCCCAGGCCGCGCTCGATCGTCCTGAGCCGACCGACCCAGTTGATCAGAGCCGACCAAATCGTGGGCAGACCAATTCCAGGTGGCGTGTCCGTCTTGTGCTGCCGGCCGGTGGCCTGCTCGCCGTGTCGGTGGTGGCCGGGCTCCTGCTGTCGGGCGTGTGGCCGCGCGGCCTGTGGCCACGGCCGCCCGCGCCCCACCCGCCGGCGCCGCCCGTCACAACCGCGACCGCGTCGTGCCGCCCCACCTGGGAGTACATGGGGGAGGCTGAGATCTTCTTCCTGCCCTGTATCGAGCGGAAGCCCGAGGGGCTGGTCATCTCGGCGCTGGCGAAGCCCATCGGGCGGGGCGTGGTCGAGGGCGGCGTCACCGTGTGGATCTGGCCGATGAACCTCAAGGAGAATCTGCTCAGGTCCGGCGAGTACCACCTGACCAGGAACAAGTTCACGCTGCGCCACTGCCTGCTCGACTTCGACGGCGGTGATGAGATCAAGACCTGCGGCCCGTTCCCCGTCCACCCAGCCGACCAGGGCACCCTGTACGCGGCGTCGGGCACGGCCGATGAGGATCACGCGGAGGTCCCGCCGGGCTGGACCTCCTCATCGTTCACCGGCACGCAGAGCCCCGCCGTACAGTGGCAGGCCTCGCAGCAGGGCACTCCCTAAGCGGGCGGTCGATCCTGCCCTGATCGGGTTTCAGGTCCCTCGCTAGGTTGATGCGATTCGCGGGTGAGACGGCGTGTCCCCCTCGAAAACAGTGATCCTCAGATAGTCCTCGCCGTGCGGGCGTCGTCATGGCGACGGCGCGAGACCTGGCCAGTCCGAAGTCGGTGACCTTCGCGGTGCCCCTCCTCGTCGAGCAGGACGTTGGCGGGCTTCATGTCCTGGTGCACCAGGCCGCGGCTGTGCGCGTGCTCGAGGCCTCACGCGGTCTGGATCGCCAGTCCGTGATGCGGGTGAGCACCTCGTGTTCAGTGCCCTCGTACAGCCTGCGGTCGTCGATCCAGTTACGCAGGCTGCCGCCCGCGACGTACTCGGCGAGCACTCGGGGGATGCCGCCGAGCGTGCGCACGTAGTGACAGGCGCACACATTCGGGTGCAGCCCCAGCGACACCCACACCTCGGCCTCGGTGACGAACCGCTCCCGGTCGGCCGCAGCCTGGAACAGCTCCGGGCGGGGGCATTTCACCGCGAGATCGGTGCCCCACAGCAGATGCCGGACCCGGTACACCAGCCCCATCCCGCGCTTGACGCCCCGGGCGGAGTGCCGATGTTTCCGTGCGACGCCCTGGGGCGCTCCGCCCTCCAGGGCCCCGACGACCGCCCTACCATGCGTAAATCTTCTCAGAAGGGTACGAGGCCGACATGCCATTCGGTTTGTCGCTGCCGGCATTGCCCAGGCTGCCGGGACAGGATCTCGTGACCGCGCCGCTCAGGTGGGCCGCGGACAGGGCCTCGGAGGTGCCGGGGTGGGCCGCGTCGGCCCTCGCCGAGTTGGCCGGTGTGCGCAGGGAAACGTGGACGTATCCAGGACGGGTCCACCTCCAACTCCGCTGCCCGGTTCCCGAGCAGCTGACGGACGCCCTCGAGTCGGCCCTGTCGGTCCATCCCTCCGTGCGGTGGGCGCGCGTCAACCTCCCGCTCAAGCGGGTGATCGTCGCGGTGGAGGAGCCGCCGCCCGTCGACGAGCTCGTCGCGATCTTGGACGAGGCCGAACAGGCCGCCGCGGAGAAGGACCCGGCCATCGCCGAGGGCACGCCGAGCGGGCCACCTGTCGCCCTCGTGTTCGCCGCGGACGTGATCGGGCTGGCGGCGACAGCGGTGGAGTGGGCCGTCCACCGGGCGCCCCTGCCACCCGGAGCCGCGGGCATCGCCGGCTATGTGAGCGCGATCCCCCAGCTCCGCAGGGTGCTCGACGATTCGATCCCGGCGTGCAGGTCCTGGATGCCCATGGTGAACACCGCCATCCAGACGCTCACTCCCGGTGGCACAGGACTGGCCATCGACCTCGTGCAGCGGACCCTCCAAATCCGGCAGTCCCGCGTGCAGGACGGTGTATGGGCCAGGCGCGAACAGGAGCTGACCGGCACCCCGGAACGCGCGCGAGCCCACCTGCAGGCGTCCGACCGGCCGCGGCGGCTGCCCGACGGCCCGATCGAGCGGCACGCCGAACACGTTCTGTCCGGAAGCGCTCTCGGCACCCTCGCAGGGGGGCTGCTGACCGGCAACATGCATCGCGGCCTCGAGGTCGCCCTCGCGGGCCTGCCCAAGGCGTCGTCGGCCGGACGGGACGTCTTCGTCTCCGAGCTGGGCACCCTGCTGTCGCAACGCGACGTGATCATCACCGACCTCCGGGCGCTGAGCCGCCTCGACCGGATCGACACGGTCGTGGTGGACGACGACGTTCTGGTCTCGGAGGAGGCGGTGATCGGGGAGGTGGTCACCGCCGCGAAGGCCGATCACGAGACGGTGGCCGCGCAGGTGCACGGACTGTTCGTGCCGTCCGAGCCGGAGCGGGTGCACAGGGCCGGTGACTGGGCGCTCGGACCCTACGACGCGCTGCCACGCAAGGGATGGGCGGGCAAGAAGCACCACGACCGCTTCAGGCAGGGCCCGGCCGTACACGTGCTGGCCCTGACCTGCCGCGAGCAGCTCCAGGCCGTCGTCGAGGTCGTCGCGGGGCGGGCGCCGGAGGCGCACGCCCTGGCAGTCGCCGCACGCAACGCCGGGCTCCGGCTGGTCAACGCGGGCGGCGAGGACCTTACGGCGTCGGTTCGCGAGCTGCAACGCAGGGGCGCCGTCGTCATGCTGCTGTCGCGCGACGGCGACGCGCTCGCCGCCGCCGACTGCGCCATCGGCGTCACCGGCCGCGACGGCATGCCACCGTGGGGCGCTCATCTGCTCGTCGGCGCGGACCTGACCACCGCGGCGCTGGTCATCGAGTCGACGCGCGGGGCCCGCGCGGTCAGCGAACGGGGGGTGACCCTGGCCAAGGCGGGTACCGGCGTGGCCGTGATCTACGGGCTGACCGACCGGATGAGCCGGGCGACCGGGCACGTGCTGTCGGCCGTGAACGGCGTGGCCGCGCTGTCGCTTGCGCAGGGCGCGTGGGAGGCGCACGCGAGCATGCGCAGGCCGGTCGCTCCCGCTCCGCGTGCGATGCCATGGCACGCCATGCCACCTCGCAAGGTGCTTGCCGAACTGGAGACGCGGGAAGGCGGGCTCACGACGGCGGAGGCGGAGGGCCGCCGCACATCGCGGGCGAGGGCGGCGTCGCCGCTGGGAACGCTGGCCCGCGGCGTGGGCGCGGAGCTCGCCAATCCCTTCACCCCGATGCTGGCGGCCGGCGCGGCGGGCTCGGCCGTTCTCGGCTCGCTCGTCGACGCCTCGCTCGTGGTCGCGGTCATGGGCCTGTCCGCTCTGGTGGGCGGCGTGCAACGGATGGCTACCGCGACGACCCTGGCGGAGCTGGCCGCCGAGACGAACGCCCGCGCCCGCGTGCTGCGTGACGGAACGGAAATCGAGGTGGACGCGACAGAGCTGGTGCCCGGAGACGTCATCGTGCTCGACACGGGGGAGGTCGTGCCGGCCGACTGCCGCATCCTGGAGGCGGATGGGCTGGAGACGGACGAGTCGTCCCTGACGGGGGAGTCCCTGCCGGTGTCCAAGGACACCGGTGCTGTCCTCGCCCACCACGTCGCCGAGCGCCGCTCCATGCTGTACGAGGGGACGACCATCGCCGCGGGCGGCGCACGCGCCGTCGTGGCGGCCGTGGGAGAGACCACCGAAGCCGGACGCGCGATGGCCGCCGCCGCGGGCGCCGAGCGGGTGAGCGGCGTGAGCGAGCGGCTCACCGCCATCACGCGGGCCACCACGCCCATCGCCATCGGATCGGCGCTGGGCGTGACCCTGTCCGGCCTGGTGCGCGGCAGGCAACTGCGGGAGACGCTTGGTGAGGGCGTCAACCTGGCCGTCGCCTCGGTGCCGGAAGGCCTGCCATTGCTGGTCAGCGCCGCCCAGCTGGCGGCGACACGGCGGCTCGCCGCCCGCGGCGTGCACGCCCGCGATCCTGGGACCATCGAGGCGCTCGGCAGGGTCGAGGTGCTGTGCTTCGACAAGACCGGAACGCTGACGGAAGGCCGCATCAGGCTCGCCAGGGTGAGCGACGCCGAACACGACCTGGCGGTCGGCGAGCTCGACGACCCGCTGCGCGAGGTGCTCGCCGCCGCCCTGCGCGCCACGCCACACTCTGACAACGGCGACTACAGCCATCTCACGGACGGCGCGGTCGGCGAGGGCGCGGCCGAGCTCGGCGTCTCGCGGCAGACCGGCGCCGCCGGCTGGAAGGAGATCACCGCGCTGCTCTTCGAGTCGTCTCGCGGCTACCACGCCACGCTCGGCCGGTGCGGCGCGAACCGGCTGCTGAGCGTCAAGGGAGCGCCGGAAGTCGTCGTGCCGAGATGCGCGGGGCTCGACGACCGGCGGCGGCGCGACATCGAGGCCCGCATCGAGGACCTCACGTCAGCGGGGCACAGGGTCCTCGCTGTGGCCGAACGACCGATGGACACCGACCGGCTCACCGAGGACGACGTGACGGAGCTGCGCTTCACCGGCCTGGTCGGGCTCGCCGACATCGTCCGCGACACCGCCGTGTCCGCGGTGGCGGCGCTGCGCAACGCGGGCGTCCAGATCGTGATGCTCACCGGAGACCACCCCGGTACGGCGGGCGCCATCGCCGCCCACGTCACCGACGACACAGATCTGCACGTCCTGACCGGCAGCGACATCGACGGAATGGATGACGCGGCGCTGGACGAGACGCTCCCGGGCGTGGACGTGGTGGCCCGCTGCACGCCCACGCACAAGGTCAGGGTGGTCGAGTCGTTCCGGCGGCTCGGCAAGGTCGTCGCGATGGCCGGTGACGGCTCCAACGACGCCGCGGGCATCCGGCTGGCCGACGTCGGGATCGCCGTCGGCTCCGGCGCGACCCCGTCCGCGCGGGCTGCCGCCGATCTGGTCGTGGCGGATGAGAGCCTGGAGACCATCATCTCCACGCTGGTCGAAGGACGCGCCATGTGGGCCTCGGTCCGCGAAGCCCTGGCCATCCTCGTCGGCGGGAACCTCGGCGAGATCGGCTTCACCCTGATCGGGTCGCTGGCCACGGGCCGCTCGCCGCTGTCGGCCAGGCAGCTGCTGCTGGTGAACATGCTCACCGACCTCGTGCCGGCGCTGGCCATCGCCGTACGGGTGCCCTCGAAGGACGCCGCGGCGGCGCTGCTCGAAGAGGGTCCTGAAACCTCGCTCGGCTCCGCGCTCACCCACGACATCGTGCGACGGTCGATCTTCACCACCCTCGGCGCGGGCACCGGCTGGACGCTCGCCCGGCTGACCGGGCCCCGGTCCCGCGCCCGCACCGTCGGGCTGGTCGCACTGGTCGGCACCCAGCTCGCCCAGACGCTGATCGCCGGCGGCGGCAGCCGCTCCGTCGTGCTGAGCTCGCTCGGCTCGGCGGCGATGCTGGCGGCGATCGTGCAGGTGCCGGGCGTGAGCGGGTTCTTCGGGTGCGTGCCGCTCGACCCGCTCGCCTGGGGGATCGCGCTGGCCGCCGTGGCCGTGGCGGTGGCGGCGGAACGGTTCGTCCCCCTCGATCGTCTGGGCCTGCCGAGCCGATCTTCGTGACCGGCTTTCGGGTGGCGTCGGCCGGTCAGGGTGCCTGGAGACCATCCTCGCCGCTGAACACCGCACGGCCGGCCACCGCGCCGGCGCGCTGGACACCGACTTGTAGGCGAAGTGCCGCAGCCGCTCGGGGCCCATGTACACGGCCGGGTTGGTGTCCATCGGCGTCTCATTCGCGTCCTGGCCGGCGTCGAAGAACATGGAGCCGCCGGTATAGGCAGGGCAGACCGGTGGGGCATCCCTGACGCGGGAGCGCCATCGGCCCCCGAAGCGCGGTTCCTGGGTCTGCGTAGCGGCCGGGTACGGTAACGGGCGCCGGGTGGGGTAGCGGGGCGGTATGCCGACCAGGTCCGTCACGGCCGAGCGCGCAGGCGTGGCGCGCCGCTGGGGCCCGCGTCTGCTGGCCGCCCTGACCGGCGCGTGCCTGGCGTTCGCCTTCCCCGCCGTGAACGCCTGGTGGTGGGCGTGGTTCGGCCTCGTGCCGTTCCTGCTCCTGGTGGCCGGCGCGGGGACGTTCCGTGAGGCGGGGTGGCGGAGCTGGTGGGCGTCGGCGGGCTTCTTCGGGACGCTGCACCACTGGGTGCTGCCGTTCCTGGGCGTGTTCTGGCCGTTGGCGGTGCTGGTCATCGGGCTGGTGTGGGTGCCGTTCGGGCTGGTCGCGTACGGGCTGCTGCGGCGCGTCTCCCCGGCCAGGGCGGGGGTGGCGCTGCTGGTGCTGCCCTCGGTGTGGGTGGCCGTCGAGGCGCTGCGTTCGTGGCAGCACCTCGGCGGGGCGTGGGGGCTGCTCGGGTCGAGCCAGTGGCAGGTGCGGCCGGTGCTGGGGCTGGCCGCGCTCGGCGGGGTGTGGCTGCTCAGCTTCACTCTGGTCGCTGTCAACGCCGGGCTCGCGATCGCCGTGCTCCAGGACGCGGGCCTGCGGGCCCGGCTGGCCGGCGGGGGAGCCGCCGTGGCGCTGGCCGCGCTCGCCGTGTGCTCCGGGCTGGTACGGCCTGAGCCTGTCGTGACGGGTGTCATGCGCGTGGCGGGCGTGCAGCCGGGCCCGGTGCCCGGCCCGGAGCGGCGGGTGGCCGCGCACCTCCGGCTGACCGGCGAGCTCGCCGGCCATGATCCCGACGTCGTGGTCTGGGGCCAGAGCAGCGTCGCCCTCGACCCCGCCCGGCGTCCTGACGTGGACCGCCTGCTACGCCGGGCAGCCGCCGAGGTGGGTGCCGACCTGCTGGTGAACGTCGACGCTGCGGATTCCTCCGGCCGCATCGCCAAGTCTGCCTACCAGTACACGCCGAACGGAGTCGTGGACACGTACGTCAAGCAGCGGCTGGCCCCGTTCGGCGAGTACATCCCGCTGCGGCCGGTGCTCGGCTGGATAGCGGGGCATACCGAGGCGGCCGAGAAGGACCGGATCACCGGTGCGGGGCTGGCCGTTTTCGAGGTGGCAGACCGCCGGGTGGGGCCGCTGATCTCGTACGAGTCGACCTTTCCTGACCTGCGACGCGGCCTGGCCCGCAGGGGCGTAGACGTGACGATCACGCAGGGATCGCTCACGACGTTCCACGGGAGCTGGGCGCACGCGCAGCAGGCGAGCTTCGAGGCGCTGCGGGCGGTCGAGTCGGGACGGCCGGCGGTGCTGGTCGAGCTCGACGGCACCTCGGCGGCGTTCGACGCGCGCGGCGGGCGGCTGGCCTGGTTCCCGCCCGACTACCGCGGCGCGTTCGTGGTGAACGTGCCGCTGTCCGTCGAGGAGACGCCGTACGTGCGGCTGGGCGACTGGGTGCCCGCCCTGGCGGGCGGGATCGCGCTCGGCGCCGGGGCCGTAGCAGCCGCCCGGCGGACTCACCGGCGTCGACTTGTCGAAGCACATCGACGATGACCTCGGCGCGGTGTGCTTCAGCTTCCCGCCCCCTCCGCAGGCGGTGAACCTGGCCTGGGGCGAGCGATCCCTTCGGCCTTTGGCCGGCGGGCCGGGGCGGCAGCGGGGTGGACGATCGCCCACCAGATCGCTCATCTTGCTTCAGCTGACACGAACGTTCTCATCGCTCCACGGACCCCGGAGGCGTTCGACGCTGTGCTGAAGCAGGCGGAAGCCGCAGGCAGCCACTACGCTGATCTCGACGCCGCCGCGGGAGCAGCCAAACCGCGATCGGTACTGCTGGAACAATGGCGCGCTGGTCGAACCGAGGTGGCGGCGGAGCTACGTGACGTTTCGCTGGACGATGGGTTTCCGTGGTACGGCTCGCAGGTATGTGCATCCCTCCTCCCTTGTCGATTCCGCCGATGCGGCTCCCTTCTGCCGGGCTGTCCGCACGCCCTTCGATCGGCGTGCGGATGCCCCCGACGCATGGCCGGTCGCTACAGTCCGTACTCGTTTCGATGTCTCGTCTCATCGTTCGGTCTCGCGTCTATGTGCAGGCGCGCGTGAGACGGCGAGACAATGAGACGTTGAGACGATTACTCTTCGTCACCCATCACCGGGGCGTCGGTAGCCGTGGCCCGCCAGCGACCGCGGGAGACCTGTACGGCCATGCCTTGATCTTCGAGCTGGGTCAACCGGCGATACAGGGTGGGACGGCTCATGCCGGCCGCCTGCAGTAAATCGCCGATGCCGGCTCCCTCGCGTGGTGCATCCCTGAGAGCTGCGCTCAACGCGTCCTCTGCTGCCTGTGACGCGGCTTGGCGGGCATGTCTGCCCCTGGGTTGATGCGGATCTCCTGCGGTCTCTTCGCGCTCGCACGGGGGCTCGTGGAGGGCAGCGAGCGAGATCGCATCCAGGGCAGGACGGCGGTTAGCGTGCTGGATCGCTGCCTGCTGGACGGTGTCGTCGTTGAGGAGGTAGGTGCGGCCGCGGCGGGGGATGTCGAACTCCGGCGCGCTGAGCAGGAACTTGCCGGGCGCGTCCAGCTTGTCGGCGTGCCATCCGGCCTTGTGCATCCCCGCGCCCAGGATCAGGTCGGCGTCTCTGCGTTCCCGCACCCGGAAGCTGATGCGGATGTCCATCTGGGAGCGAACGGCGCTGTTGCCCATCGCCTTCTGCGAAGGGCGTTGGGTGGCGGCGATGAGGGTCTCGGCCACGGCGCGACCACGGCGGGCGATCGAGTCGGCGTAGCCGATCGCCTCAGGTGCGTCGTCGAGCAATTCGGCGTATTCGTCGATCAGGATGATCAGCGCCGGCGCGTCGGGGGCGGGATCCCACACGCGTAGCCCGCGCATGGCGAGCATGTCGGCGCGCCCGTCCAGCACTCTTACCGCGTCCCTGAGCAGCGCGGTTGCTTCCTTGGGCGTGACGGCGACGCGATCGAGGCAGGCTTGCCAGGGCAGCAGTTCCATTCCGCGCTTGAGGTCGATGCCCCACACGATCACGTCAGGGCAGGCCGACAGGTTGCCCATGAGGACGTTGACGGCGCCGCTCTTTCCGGCTCCCGCTACCCCGCCGACCAGGGCGTGACGGCGTTTGAAGGACACCCGAACGGGGCTGCCGTCTTCGAAGACGCCCAGCTCTATCGGGTCACCGATGGTGGAGACGGACGGTCCGGGCCAGGAGATGGCATCGGCGTGCGGGTCGGTTTCGATCACCCGTAGCTCCAGGCGGTTGGCCTTGTCGGGAACGGGTTGGATGCGGACGGCACCACGGCGGGTGCCCAGGGCGGACTCGATCCCTGGAATCCGAGCTATCGCGTCCTCTACGGTCTGACCTCGGGCAAGCGCGATGCGGGTCCGGTAGCCCCACAGGTCCACGATCGCCGATTGGATGCGGGATCCGGCCAGGCCGATGGCTTGGGAGATCTCCGGCCAGGCCGCGAGCGTGCGCTCGACGCGGACGCGAGCGCGCCGGCGACGGTGCGCCCACCAGGGGAGCGCCAGCACCAGGCAGCCCAGCGCCAGAACGGCAGGCAGCGGGTTGGAGAGCGGCCCCATGATGGTGGCGGCGGTCAGCCATCCGCCGAGGACAGCTGTGGTGATGGCGGCGTAGCCGCGTTCGATGGTGCGGGTCAGATTGACCCACCGTCCTGCGAGGGCCAGCGCGCCCGCCATGGTGGCGGTCACGAGGGCCACGGTGGGCCACCAGGCGGGATACCAGCGGTGGAGGACCATCCCCGCTGGGATGGACAGGAGTGCGATCGTGATCGGCGTGGCTTCGGAGCGGTAGCGCCACAGGAGCCGGGCGATACCTGACGTGATCAGTTCGGCGAACTCGACGTCGGAGACATCGGCGATGGGCTGGACGCCCAGACGGCGCATGCGGCGTGCCTTGCGCCGCATCTCATGACGGGAAACGCGGTGACGGCTCATCGAGCCTCACCCGCTCGCCGGCCGGCGGCGAGCTGCGCTGTCAGCTCGTCACGTAGGTAGAACAGCGGATCGTGCTCGCCATCGTGGTGTGCGGCCAGTGTGGCGCGTGCGGCGGCGATCAGGTTCGCGTGCTGGGCGCGCACGGCGTCGCGTGCGGCGCGAAGGGCGGTGATCTCGGTGGTGAGGATCGGTGTGTCGGCGAGCGTGGCGAACAGCTCGCGCCAAAGATCGTCGAGGCCGGGAGTGGTCCGGGTGAAGACTGCTAGCAGGTGTGATGCGGTCTGGTGTCGGTGGAGAACCTCCAGAAGATCGGATGGTGGATAGGGGTGGCGGTAGGGCACTGGGCATCCCTCCTTCGGTCGGTCGGACGAGGTCAGCGGCCGGTGATCCAGGCCAGAGCGGAACGGATCGCGCTCCAGATGTCGGGGGCGAGCGTGGTGGCGGCCAGGAGGAAGCCGAACAGCACGGCGATTACCGCGTGCCAGGCCCGCATTCTCAGGTAGCGCCACGCGATGAACAGCACAGCGCCCATGAGCAGTACCAAGGGCATCGTCACGGTCACGGATGTCTCACCTCCCTTCAGCGGGTGTGCGTGGGCCATGGTTTGAGGGCGACGGCGGGGGCTCTGCGGTACGGCATGGGGTGTTGACGTACAGCCCCATGAGCCGGCGGGTGAGCCGGGCAAGCGTCGTCGGCGGCTTGCCGTACTGCAGATGGGCGTCCTCGTGTCTCATCACGAGGGAAGCGATGAGGATGGTCAGAACGGTCACGACCAGGAGCGCGGCGGCGACTATGGCGACGGCTACGAACACGGGCCACTCCACTCCATGGCGAAGGGAGCCTTCCGTCGCCTCCACCGCCCCGCGCCCCGCACCTGCGGCACGAGCGGCTCCCGCGCGCCGTCTATCGAGGAGCGCGCCAACGGGGTCGATTTCGGCCCGCATCGACGCGTCTTCGGCCGGCGGCGGGAAGTACAGCGCGGTGACGTGTTCGTCCGAGACCGCGACGAGGCAGCCCCCGCCGGGAATCTCGCGGGCGAGGTCGCTGGGCTGCGCTCCGCCGTGCAGGAGCTGTCGGTACGGCTCGTACGGGTTGAGGAGCAGCTGTCTACGTCCACGACACGCCCCGCCCGACGTGGCAGCCGGTGACCCTGCGAGCCAGCACGCTTGAGCCGCTCTTCGGCGCGAAACCGAGGCTTATCGCCCTGTCCTCGCGGCGAATGCTCACGACGATCATCACGAAGCCGGCCAGTACGGCGAGCCCGAGAACCGCGGCGACTACGAGTGCGATCATGACCAGATCACCCCAGTCTTGGAGCTCTTGCGCGGGCCGCGCGGGGGACGGCGGGCCTGTCCGCGACGATTGCGCTTGCCCGCCTGCTTCCTGGCCCAGCGGTCACGGGCCAGGCACTTGAGGCAGCGGGCCTGTCCCTCGTCCAGGACCGCGCCGCACTCGCACGCGGGGACCGGGTAGATCTCGTTTGTCATGTGATCACCTCTCCTTTCGGTCGTGGTGGCCGGTGGTCAGGCGGATCACGCTGGTTCGAGGCGTGCGGAACGGCAGGCCCGGCATCGGCGCGGGGGGCACTGGCTGCACAGGGTTGAGGATCTTGACTGCCACGGTCTTCTGGGCGGCCTTGACGGTCGGGTCACCGTCCATGACCGCGACCTGCCAGGCCAGTTCACTGGTCAGCTTGTCGCGGGCCTGCACGAACCGGCCGTTGGTCGAGGCGTCGAAGTCCTTGACGGGCTCGACCTTGCCGACGATGTAGCAGCCGTGCGGGAAGACCATGGGGAAGGTGACGGGGATGGGGCCTTGCAGAGCCATGTGATGCCCTTCTTCAAGATGACTCGATGTTGAGTCGTCCACTTGTCCGATTAAGTTGAGAGTACGTGCAGCAACTCGTCCGGACAAGTGGTTAGGCTGCGCGCAGAGGTAAGACTTAGCTCACCTGGTAGACATCCTCAAGCTCGTGAACCGTACCGGGAAGGGCGATACCCGCCACGAGAAGCACCGCCCCGGCAGGGTCATGAACAGTAGCCAGCACGCCGAGAACAGGGTCGGTCGACCCCAGCACCCGAGCCTCTTCCTTCGTCGGCACCCGAGCCGTGACCCGTTCCGTCACATGATCGAATCGGACATGCTTGACGGCCTGGAGGTGGTGCCGGATACCCCGCCTCAGCGGTTGCGGGTTGCCGAGATCCGTACCGAGCGCGATCTCCAGCGGGAACCAGAAGGTTTCCACCGCCGTCACCAAGTCGCCCTGACGTGTCACCCGCTGGCGCGCGATCACGGGGGTTCGCTCCTCCACACCCAGGAGCCGAGCGATATGACGCGGGGCGGGAACGCGATCCACGCCCAAGACGCTGTCCGCCTCTTCCGCATCCTCCGTCGAGGCGAGGCCAGGCCGCACACGGTCGGCCGGAGCATCGGGGCGACCCTTCACGAACGAGCCGCGCCCGTGCTCACGCCCAATCCATCCCTGCATGGCCAACGTCTGAAGAGCCCGCACGACAGTCGTACGGCCGACGCCGAACTCCCTAACAAGCTGGGATTCGGAGGGAAGCATGTCGCCGGCCGCGTACTCGCCTCTGTCGATGCGCTCCTGAATAGCGGCCATCACCTGGGCGTACTTCGGTGGGGCGAACTCCATGCTCATCTCAACCGCCTGTTCGGTCTTCCACTTGTCTGCATAAGTACAGTAGCGGCTGAGAGTCGGCCTGTCAGGACGCCTTGAGGCAACGGACAGCTATCTCAAGCCGCCGCACAGCAGTTCTCGCCACCTCTCGCGTCCTTCACGTATCGACCAGGCATCGCTGTACGCGATCCCGTGGCCGTTGACGTACCGGCGAATGAAAAGCAGGCCACCTGCTGCGCACAACTCGTAGAAGGTTGAGCGGTGTTCGCAACAGGTCCATTCGATGACGCGCACGGTCTCGAAACGCCGTGCCATATACCACGTGAGCCGTTGATACCCGGATTGCAACGGCGGGAGGTGAACGGCCAGACAACCCGTTGAGCGCCTCATGGTCGAACGTCCAGAACGAGTTCCGCCAAGGCGTCCGAAAGCCCGTACTCACGCAAGTCGTTGTAGCGGAGAAGTACCCTTCGCGCCGCCCTGTCGGGGTCACTCGCAGGATGCCAGGCGTAGATCACACGGCGCCGTTCGGCATTCCATCCCGTTCGCCACCAGTAGCGGTGGCCATCGCACCAGACCACGAGCCCGACCCAGACCGATACCAGCGCCAGGCCGTAGCCGTCATGGACGTCTGCCAGTACTCCGCGTCCCGCGAGAGCCCTGCTGAGGATCTCGGCCGTAGTCCGTGGGTCGACCGGCCACATGCGCGGCGCGTTCATGCGGCCACCCGCTCGAAGCGCACCGAGCCCGCTGCGTCGAGGAAGGTCCGGAAGATGATCCGGGAGGAGTGGTCGTCGGCGACCGCGCCCACGTCGTACACCCGGTGACTGATCTGCCCCCACGCCCCCGAGGGAAGGTCGCGCATCGCGGTGCGCAGGGCATCCATGGCGGTCGCCTGGAAGGGGCTCGCGCCGCTGGCCTCCAGCCTGTCGCCGCTCTTCGTGTTGACGAAGACTTCCCACTCGAAGCGCTCGGACGGGGCGTCAGGGCCTTCGCAGTGGAGGCAGTTCTGTCGAACAGAGGTGGCCAAGCCGAAACGGGACGCCGCGACATGACCGCGCCGAGTGGCGATCTTCCAGCCGCGCCCGCTGCATTCGCTGCATCTAACTGGCTCTGTCATGTCGCACAGCATGAATATGCCAGCGATTCTTACCTATCCCACGGAGATATCCAACGAATGGATATAGAGTGCAAGCCGCACGCCAACGCACCACGTCGGGGGTCAACCGCTGGGAGGTTCGCATGCACCGGGACGCTTTCGATCCGATCCACATTCCCGCACCTGTATGGGATCGCGACGAAAGCAGAATAATTCTCAGAAATCGCGATATTTCGGGCCTGTTCAAAATAGCTGTCAAGCACGCCGGAGCCAGTCAGGTACGCATCAGCGCGGCGACCGGCCTCAGCCAACCTCGAATCAGTTCCATTCTGCGAGGACAAGCAGGACCGATTACCGACCTGACCGTCTTCGAGCGCATCGCCACCGGGCTTGGCCTGCCCGATCACGCACGGATGCTGCTGGGCCTCGCACCACTCGACATCGCCTCTCCCACGGGCGATGTCGACGACGAGCACCAGGAGCAGTCCGCCGAGCTGATCGCCCGCTTAGACGCCTCAGCGGCCATAGACCCGACGATGGTCATGATCCTCAGCACCGACACCAACAACCTTCGGCTGCTGGACCGTCGACTCGGTGGCGTCGCCATCGCCGACAAGATGCGGGCGCAGATGTCCCAGATCGAACGCGCCCACAGCCACGCCGTACGGCCGGGCATCCGCGCCCAACTCGCGCACCTCCTCGCCGAGACCGCCTCACTGGCCGGATGGCAGGCGATCAACAGCCTTGCCCTCAACGACGCCTGGAACCACTACGAACGCGCCAAGGCCGCCGCAGCGCAAGCCGAAGACCCTGCTGTGCTGGCGTACGTCTCCGGTGAGCAGGCGTACGTCTTGATGGAGCTCGGCCGACCTGGAGAGGCCACCGAACTTCTCCAGCACGTACACGCGGTCAACGGTGGCCACCTGCCGGCACGCCTACGCACGTGGTTGTCAGCTGCCGAAGCCGAAGCCGCCGCCGTACTCGGCGACGAAACCACCTGTCGCCGCGCTCTCGACGAGGCGGCCAGCACCCTGCCCGCGGGTGACCTTGACCCGGACATGCCCTATTTGTCGATCAACAGCCACCATCTCGGGCGATGGCGCGGCAACTGCCTCGTTCGATTCGGCGACCCCGGCACCGTCGAGGATCTGCGCTCAGCACTTGCCGGAATGGACGGCACCTACAACCGCGCCGAGTCCGGCGTCCGATGCGACCTGGGACACGCCCTCCTGGCAGCAGGACAAGCAGACGCAGCCCAACCGCACGTCCATCGAGCGCAGCAGCTCGCCACCATGACCGGAAGCCGCCGGCAGCGACGGCGGATCAACGAGCTGGCGGCAGCGGTCAACCGCGCCCTTGGCCGTTGAGCCTTTCGCGAGCGTGAAGCAGACCGATCAGGGTGCCCGACGTCCAGATGTCACCGCGGGCGATCATCTCAGGGATCTCCGACATCGGAACCCACTCGATCCGATCGGCCTCCACCTCCCCCTCCGGACTGCCCACCTTCTCGGCACCCCGCATCAGGTACAGGCTGTGCTCGGAATCGACCATGCCCGCCATCGGCTGATAGGTCACCAGGTGCTCCACACTGAGCGGCCTGTACCCGGTCTCTTCCTCAACCTCGCGGGCAGCCGTCGTCATAGGGTCCTCGCCGGCGTCCACCAGGCCGCCAGGCAGCTCCCAGCCCCAACGGTCGAACACGAAGCGGTGCCGCCACATCAGCAGCACGCGGTCATCCTCGTCGACCACGACAGCGATGGCCGCCCGGTCAAGGTGAACAACGTGATGCTCGAACCGCTCACCACCGGGGATCTCCACGTCGGCCATGCCCAGCCGAATCCACCGGTTGTCATAGATCAGGCGTTCACCGTGCACGATCCAGCGCGTCAGCTCAGCGTCGTCAGCCACATCGGCGAAGCTACCGTCACCGACGCCTGCCGTACACGGGCTTCACGGCTACACCATAGATCGTTGCCGAATAGCGCTCACATGGATCAGGGGTGGCGCGGAGCGCTGCCTCCCGGCCCTTCCGGCGCTGAGATGATCGCCAAGGGCCCGCCTCTCGCATCCCCGTAGCCCGACCACTTGCCCCCTGTAACCCTCTTGGTGCTCACGGCTATTTCTTCTGTGTGGCCTGTCGTCTTCACCCACGAGGAGCGCTCATGGCGGAGTACCGGTTCAATTCTCCCCCCGGTTGGCCGGTCCCGCCCCGCGGCTGGAAGCCTCCAGCGGGATGGCAGCCGGATCCGTCGTGGCCCCCGGCTCCCGCGGGGTGGGACTTCTGGGTCCCCGAGGACGCGCCCGTGGTATCGACGCTGGGCGCACGGCAGTCGGAGCGGAAGGGCAGTGGGCTGTTCGGCGGCAAGAAGAGATTGGAAGAGGAGAACGCTGCGCTACGCCAATGGGTGGAACGACTGGGCGGTATGGACGCCATGCGCATCGCGGCGATGACCGAGGAATTGCACGTAGAGCACAGGGGACTGCAAACCGCCATCGACGACGCGACCAGGCGGTTGAACGAAACAGCGCAGCGGATCGTGCAGACGGAGGAGACCGCCCTGCTGCAGGAGGTAGGCGTCTACGAGTACCGGCATCCACTGAGCGACGCGGTGGCCTACAAGGAAAAGCTCACTGAGGTAAAGACGCGCATCAAGGTGATGGCCAGAGAAGGGCGGGCCGTCGTCGGCGCGACCAATTGGCAGGTGAACGGGTCCGTGTCCGAGGGACGCAAAATGGTGCGCGATTTCTCCAAGCTGATGCTGCGGGCCTACAACGCCGAAGCGGACAACTGCGTACGGACCATGCGTCCGTACAAGCTGCAGTCGGCGATCGACCGGCTGGAGAAGGCGGTGGACACGATCGTCAAGCTGGGTCGGACGATGAACATCCACGTCGATCCCGGCTATCACCGTACGCGGATCTCCGAATTGGAGCTGACCGCCGACTACTTGGCCAAGCAAGAAGAGGAGAAGGAACTCGTCCGGGCGCAGCGCGAGCAGCAGCGTGAGGAAGAGGCCGCACGCCGCGAGTTCGAGCGCGAGAAGGCGCGTCTGCGCAAGGAGGAGGCCCACTACCGGTCTGCCCTGGCCAAGCTGCTGCAGAACGGCGCCGCATCCGCCGAGAGTGTGGACGAGCTGAAGGCCAAGTTGGAAGAGATCGGCGCGGCAGTCTCCGACGTCGAGGCACGCGAAGCGAACATCAGAGCCGGGTACGTCTACGTCATCTCCAACATCGGGGCGTTCGGAGAGAACGTAGTGAAGATCGGCATGACCCGCCGGCTGGAACCGGAGGACCGCGTGCGCGAACTAGGCGATGCGTCAGTCCCGTTCCGGTTCGACACGCATGCGCTGATCTTCAGCGAAGACGCCGTGGGGCTGGAGGCGCGATTGCACACGGAGCTGAATGACCGGCGGCTCAACAAGGTGAACCTACGGCGAGAGTTCTTCCACGCCACTCCGGCGGAGGTACGGGACCTGTTGCAGAAGATTGCTGGTCAGCACCTCCTGGAATACCGCGATACGCCCGAAGCTCTGGAGTGGCGGCAGTCGGCTGGGGCGACTGAACCGGCCTAGCTTCGCGATCCGTTAGCGGATGGGATGGCTGTTCACCCGCTCGCGGACTGCCGAATTGCTCATATAGAGATCAAGGGCGGCGCAAGCGCCGCCACGCGGCCTGAGGGCCGTTCTCGCGCGCGCCCGCGCCCGCGCTCGGGCCGCGGTCGCAGGGAGTCCGAATGTTCTACGATCGCAACATGCGGCCCGCCCTCCATCACGATGACGGCTACGAGAACATGACCATGCGAGAGCTGCAAGCGCTTGGAGAATCCCGTGGTTACCCGGATCTCGACAGCCCGAAGCTCAAGGCGGATCTAATCAGGCAGATCCGCGAACTTGACAGGCGCCAGGCCGCAGGAGAGCCGCTGGACAACGTTGAAAACAGCTGGTTCAAGGCTAGGAAGTCGCTCCAACAGTTGAAGGACGACGGCAAGGCCGCGGCCCTTCGAGCAGCACACGATGAGATCGCCGCACTCCTCGAGGTCAATGGCAAGTCGTCTGAGTACCACGCAGGGATCCGGGACGCGCTGATCGTTCTACTGCACCATGAACTAGATGCCTCCGGCGGGGGCGCTCCGGCTCCGGGATGATCGCCGCGCGGGCCTGAGTTTGGTAAGTGGCTGAGGTGGAAGCCTGATCATCCCGCCCGCCATCGACCCGGGACAAGCCGAGCAGACCAGGGGCCGCTTCCCCTTCGGGCGGGTCGACGGCAGACAGTGATGATGTAGATGAGCGCCTCCCGGTGGGGTCTGACCCGACGGCAGACCGACCCTGGGTCCTCAACCCGATCTGTCGGCCCCGGCCGGGAGGCGTTCGTGTGCACTCACCGGACGTGGCGGGGTGACCTCATAGGAGCATCGGGATGATCAGGGCGCAGGATGCGCGCGTCGCGCGAGAAACACCAGGTCGCAGGCTGATCGCCGTGTAATTAGCGTCCAATTAGACAAGGTAACGAGGGGCCAACCACGGTCACGCACGACCAGGCTTCCGCCCAGCTCAGAGCCCTCACGTGCCGCGATCCTTGCAGTTCCCAAGCTGACAGCGAGGTTTCGATCCCCGTCGCCGGCTCCATCATCGACTGGAGATCGCTGCCCCCAGCCTGGGAGATTTTGGATCGAGGATCACCGCACCGCTGAACCTGCCGGCGAGGAGCGGAGGGATGTCATTGCCAACCATATGGAGGACCACCATGCCACTGATCCTGCTGGCGAGAGCGAGAGCTGCAGGGACGGCATTGTCAACTATGTCGTCCCCGGCAGGGTCGATACCCAGCATGTGTAGGTGACCGTTCAACCTATCGGGTCGCTTCCTTGGCGATCGAAGGGGCGAGACGGCGCGAAGCTGACTACCACCTGCCCGTCCACTGCGTAGATGAAGCGGTCGTGTGCGCCGCCATCACGTTGTACGGCGATGGCCTCGCCCTCGCCGATGGACAGGGCTTCGACGAACTCGCGTCGGCTTCCTCGCCGGCCTTTGCACTCAGCAATGGCCCAATCCCCAACACGGGCAACCCTGATGATCTCTTCAGGACTCTCCGCTCCCTGATGTCCGGCGATCTCTTCATCGAAGATGAGCCGGACGTCCTGCTCTCCGACACCAAGGCGCTGGAGGACCTCCACCTCGTCGAGTCCACGGACGAAGGTGATCGCGTAGACCGGGCCGAGCGGTCCGTCATCAGACCAGTCGTAAACATCGGGGCCGACTCCCGAGTCTTGCGGGAAGGCGTGGATGACCTCGAACACCCCGGGATTCGCCGCGAGGTAGGCCTCGCGGATGCGATAGGGGATCATGACCCTCTCGCCGATCCTGTGGCCGTTGGCCTCGGCCCATTCTCGGATGCCGGGAGTTCCGGGAGGGCGGACAAGGCGAGTCATTCGCATCGAGCGAAACGAGGAGTCCGGCATGCTTCGACAATCTACTCATGATCCCGAACTCGTGAGAGAACGCCTGCAGGATTCGAACGTGCGGCCGTCGGATTAGAAGAAAGATCGTTTGCTGATTCGTCGTGTCAGTTAATGTCTGTCCGTCCCGTGCTGGGTCGATTTCAGTGTCCGGCCGTGCTGTGAACTGTCGGCGCGTTCCGGGACGGACGAGCACGGACCGAGCACGGCTGACCCGCCGGTGTCGCATCACGCGTCCGGGTCACTGATGTGTTCGAGCCACATGGCCGACGCCGTGAAGTACCAGGTCAGCTCTGTGCGATGAGTTTTGATGCGGTACAGGCGGATCGAACGCCGGAGGGTGCTCGGCGGGCTGATCAACGAGTACCACCGAGCCGCGTAGCCGCTCCGGAGAACGCCCAGCTCAAGCCCTACGCGATGGATTTTGAAGCGGTACAGGTGATTCTGGACAGAGATGTGGTCCGTGGCGAGCCGTCCGATCTCAGGAGGAGGGCCAGTGCCCAGTCCTGGTCGTTCGCCAGCGGGTCGGCTCGGTGCGCCGGTCGGCCGTCGACGCAACTGGGCATGATGAACGCGCAGGTGGCATTGCCGTCGACGCTGAAGTCGACGAGGTTCGCGGCGAAGATCGCGTCCGCTGTGCGATGGGTCTCTTCGGTCGTCAGCTCGTCAGGCAACTGCCGCAGCGCGACGGCGGTGAGGACACTCCAGTAGTGCGGAAAGGTGTCGCCCCATTGCCGGTCGATGCCGAACCAGTAGCCGTCCCAATGGCGAATGCCGATGTCTCGCAGCCGCACGTGCGGCTGCGGACCACCGAAGGCTCGCAGCCATCGAACAGCTGTGCGCAGGGCCGCGAGGAAGGAGTCGTCGGGCTGGAGCGTGTGTGCGATCGCAAACAGGCTGACGAGCGGCGCGACCATCGATTGTTCGTAGGTGACCTCGTGTGCCGGCAGGTCTGTCCCCAGGTCGACGAACCGCCGAGCGTGCCCGATCAAGGCCTTTCGCAGTGAGGCCGCACGTTCCAGGTCGCCCACCCCTGCCAGAGCCGCCGCCACCGCGTCAACGGCCTCCGCGTGCCCGATCGAGAGGTGATCGGATACCCCCAGCGCGTAGCTGGCCTCCAGCAACGATGCCGCCAAATCCAGATCGGCCGCGTCCCCGTAGAGGTCGAACTGCGTCTGGAAGAAGTGCGCCAGCCACGGGGTGTTGTAGAGCCGGAGCGGCTCCGTGCCCAGTCCGGCACTTCGTCCCACCGAGCCGTCCGGGCGCACGAGACGCCGGCGGGCGAAGCCGGCGAACCCGTGCACTGCGTCATCGATCTCCAGCTGGTCGCCCCAACCTCGAAGCCGGGCTTGCTGGAGAAGAACGGCCATGCCGACCCGCTCGCCCCCGTGGCCCCAGTCCGGCCAGGCGTTCTCGGTCTGTCGCAGCCCGGTGCGGGTATCGACCGGAACGAACGCGTACCGATCCGGCTCGGGTCGCTCGTCCGCACGGTGCTCGCGCAGAATTCGCTTGATCCGAGCCTCGACCAGGTCGCGTATCGGTGCCAGGAAGGCGACCTCTGTCCGGCTCCGCCGCCCGTCGCGCTCGAGATCGATGTACCTGACACCGTGACGAGTGGCGACAACCCTGTCCCCGGCGACACCGTTCCCGGGGACGAGCTTCACTCCGTCGGCGAGCTCCACACGCAAAGCGTCGCCGGCTGGTGCGGTCAATGTCGGCAGTTTCGCTGGCGCGTCCGTCTCGGCGAGGAAGGCCTCACGACTGTCGTACCAGCCGATTTCCCAGGTCAGCGTGTACCCTTCGGCGGGTGCCAGCGTCAAGGTCGGCTGTCCGCCGAAGGAGTCCGGACTCCGCGCATGGTCAGTGGGATGAACCAGGAGGTGTCCCCGGGCATCCGAGGACGTATGCCTGTTGCGGGACTCCACCGAGTACGCCCACAGACTGCCTTCTCGCACGATCACGCCAAGCAGGGGCGCCATCCCCGACATCGGCTCGGCAAGCAGCCATGACCACGCACCTCCGGTGAACACGTGCGCATGACAGCTACGCGCCAGGGCGTTCACTGCCCCGTCGTAGAGGTCGCGGATCGGCGTGTTGATGGCCAGCCCTGTGATGGCGATCTCGTGGTCGCCGGTGTTCGTCCACGTGTAGGTCTCGGTGAAATGCCCGTTGGTCGCCCGCCGGGTGACTTCCAGCTCGAGCCAGGGAAGCGGGCGGTGCCGAGTTGTCACACCGTCGACACGCCAGTCGAGGTCTACCGGGGAGGCCCAGCGGCCAGATCCCTCCGGAGTGATCAGGAAGCCGGATCCCCAGTAATGGTCGGGGTCGTGCCACGTGTCCAGTGCCTCGTCCAGCAGATAGACCCGGTCAGGGTCGGCGGTGTGCTCGAACGACACCGGCGCGCCGTCCTGTCCCAGGACGACGCTTCCCTCACCGAACTCGAACCTGCGCGTCACGTTCAACCCCAATCAGCCGCTGTCGATACGTATCGAATGAGGAGAACTGCATCACTTCGGAGCAGGATGACGCAAGGGGAACTTTTGGCGGCTACGGCAGTGCCGGCGTCTCGACGTTCGCTTCAACAGGCACGTCGGCGACCCGGCACGCGGTCAGGGTCTCAGGAGAACACCGTGGTACTGGCACGCCGCGTGAGACCGCGCGGCCCGACGATGTGTCGGCCCTCACTGCCCGAGACAACGCCGTCCAACTGGTCGAAGAGGACCGACATCGCCAGCCTGACTGTATCGCGGGGCTCGGGCGAGACGTTGGTGACGGGAACGCTGTAACTCAGCGCGACGTTGTCGGTGCACAGACCGACCAGCGAAAAGTCCCGCCCTGGAACCAGACGGTGGACGGCGGAGACTTGGAAGGCCCAGCCGACGACCTTCGGTGTCCGAGCGATGAGCCCCAAGCGGTCGCCCGACCGCCGGAACACCCGTTCGGCCACTTCACTGAACCCTGTCCAGCCCGGGTGCCGCGGATGCACCAGCTCCAGATCGAGACCGCGGGCGTCGGCGGCGCTCCCCAACCCGGCGCGGAACTCGTTGATGAAGTGATACTCCGTCTCGCCCCCCGGCGCTTCGTTGATGAAGACCGCGTGACGATGCCCAGTGTCGGCGAGCTCGGCCACCAGAAGTTCGCCGGCCCGACGGTGGTCGAAATCGACCCAGTTCAGCCCATGACTGTCCTGCGGTGTGCCAATGAGCACAACCGGCACTCCGAGACTCGCCGCGACAGGAACCCGATCGTCGTGTCGGCGGATGTCCATCAGGATCATGCCGTCGCAGATCGAGCGCTTGGCCAAGCGGGTCAATCTGTCCGGCCCTGCCTCCGCAGTGACTAGCACGACTTCGATGTCGCGCTTGCCGGCCTCCTCGACGACCGCGTCGACGTAAGGAATCGTGTCCGCCCCATCGACCTCCTCCGACATCCGCACCACGAGCGCGATGACGTTCGAGCGACGCTCACGGAGCGCCCGGGCTCCCGCGTTGGGCTCGTACGTCAGGCGAGCGATCGCGTCCTCGACGCGTTTCCGCGTCTCTGGCGAGATGGAGCGTTTGCCGCTCATCACATAGGAGACCGTGCTCTGCGACACCCCCGCGAGTGCGGCGACATCCTTGCTGGTCGGCAAGGACCGGTTTCCCCGACGGCTCATGGTCGAAAGCGTAACTTGCAGCTCTGCGCCGCGCACCCACACTAATCGATACGTATCGACGAGCGGTGCCCATCGCGCGCACGCCGGGTGGCGCGCTCGATCATCGCCAGGATGTAGCCGGGCTCGCTGAGCTGGATGCCAGCGTCGAGGCCGTGTCCGGTGCCAGAACTGATGCAGGCGGTCTGACCTGGTCTTCTAGGCTTGGTTCTCGTGCTGTTTCGACTTCTGTATCCGCTGGTGGTCAGGGTGTTCGGCTGGTCGGTGCTGCTCACTCGGGGCTGTGCTTCCAAAGAGGTGGAGATCTTGGTGTTGCGGCATGAGGTCGCGGTGCTGCGTCGCCAGGTCGCCCGGCCCAGGCCGAACTGGGCCGATCAAGCGCTGCTGGCCGCGCTGGCTAGGCGGTTACCTGCTCGCCTTCGACTGCATCGCATTGTGACGCCTGGCACGCTGCTGGCCTGGCATCGCGGGTTGGTCAAGAAGAAGTGGACCTACCCTGTCAAGCAGGGCCGGCCCTCAATCGCCGAAGAGATCCGCGTCTGATCGTCCGGTTGGCGCGGGAGAATCCACGATGGGGGCATCGACGGATCCAGGGGGAGCTCCTCGGCCTTGGATGCAGCGTGGGAGAGGGGACGGTCCGACGGGTGCTGGTAGCGGCGGGGTTTGGTCCCGCGCCGCGCCGGACTTCACCGACCTGGCGCCAGTTCCTCAGCTCTCAAGCCTCCGGCATCCTGGCATGCGACTTTCTCCACGTCGATACGGTGTTCCTCAAGCGTCTGTATGTGTTGTTCGTCATGGATATCGAAACGCGGCGCGTGCATATCCTCGGTGTCACGGCTCATCCGACCGGTGCCTGGACGGCGCAGCAGGCGCGCAATCTGCTGATAGAACTGGGCGAGCGAGCCGACGGGTTCCGGTTCCTGATCCGGGACAGGGATGGCAAGTTTGGCAGAGGATTTGACGAGGTGCTCGCCGGCGCGGACGTGCACGTCCTCAAGATTCCGCCGCGCTCGCCACGGGCGAACGCGTTCGCCGAGCGGTTCGTCGGCACGCTCCGGCGTGAATGCCTCGATCACCTTCTGGTTTACGGTGTGCGGCACCTGCGACAGGTCCTGGCCGAGTACGAGCGCCACTACAACCAGCACCGGCCGCATCAGGCACTGTCACTACGCCAACCCATTCATGATCCGGCCGAGGTGGTCGATCTCGCGGCTCGAATAGAGGGACGAAGCGCCGTCTGCGGTCTGATCCGTGAGTATCGCAGAGCCGCTTGACGACGTGCGAAACCGCAGGCCAGCGCTACGAGCGAGTTTTGGCACCGGACTGGGAAGTTTCCCACCCTCATCAAT